>NZ_JABLTF010000017.1:0-151806 GCF_024085615.1 Psychrobacter sp. PSP | reverse complement strand
GGTTCTTTGGTACGCTGAAGTGCGAGACGATTTATATTGAGAAACCAAAATCGATTGAGCAGTTAGAACAACAGATTCATGAGTATATGCATTATTACAATAATGAGCGTATTCAACTCAAACTAAAAGGACTGAGCCCTGTGCAGTACAGAACTCAGTCCTTGGTATAAACTAAACCGTCCAAGTTTCGGGGGTCAGTTCATTAACGCAAGGCTTTTTTGTAGATATTCTATCTAGTCGGTAATTATGCACGGCGTTTGTTTACAATCATTTCATACAAAAATAGCAAAATGATCGCACCGATAACTGAGAAGATAAGACCAGTAAAACCGCCATCTGCGTTGATACCAATTAAGCTCGCTAAGAAGCCACCTAACATGGCACCGACGATACCCAATACGATCGTCATGATCCAGCCCATAGGGTCACTACCTGGCTTAATAGCACGTGCCAATAAACCTGCAACCAAACCGACGATAATCATCCAAATAAAGCTCATGTTATTCTCCTAAATTATGAATATTTATAATATGTTGCTAATTTAATAACTCCATTGTAAAGATTCCTCAAACGCAAGAGTAAGCAAAAAATGTTACCTGTGTAGGGCCTATGTGAGGAAAAAGTCAGATTTGCTATTACGTAGGTGCAATAGGTAAACGGAAGGTTACAAAGGTAGCCATGGTGCTAACAGAATGGCGTATCAATCATTTAGCCACGACAGAAGAATTTGATAAGGATAGGGAATTAAATAAAAAAAGCGTAGCCCGTCTATGAGACAGCCACGCTTTTGTTTAATACTAATTTTTTAGATACTAATTTTAGGGTTTAGGGTTTAGGGTTTAGGGTTTAGGGTTTAGGGTTTAGGGTTAAATCAATCGTTTATTTATCACGCAATGCCGCTAATAGACGCTGATGAATCCCCTCAAAACCACCGTTGGACATCACGACTATTGCATCACCTGCTTGAGCATGACTACTGATATGTTCAATAATAGTATCGACACTAGACATTACGTGCTGGTTAATGATGGAGTCACTTGTAGCCGTGGCTTGTTCGATGACTTCTCTCAAACCCCATTCCAGTCCCGCTGGCTCATACCACAATGTATAGTCAGCGAGGGCAGCTGACTCAGCCAAGCTGTCTTGGTGAATACCCATTTTCATGGTATTACTGCGCGGCTCAATAATCGCCCAAATACGTCTGCCAGCCAGTTTCTTTTTGGCACCGTCTAATGTTGTGGTAATCGCAGTAGGGTGATGGGCAAAGTCATCAAAGACTAAGACATCGTTTACATCACCGATCAACTCCATCCGCCGTTTGATACCAGCAAAAGCCGATAATGCGGCGCAAGCGGTAGAGATGCTGACACCGACATCATAAGCGGCCGCGACGGCAACCAAGGCATTATTGACGTTATGAATACCACTCATGCCCCAGTCGATGACAGCTACTTCTTTATCAGCAGCAAAACTGACTTGAAATTGACTGCCATCTTCGCGAATGAGTTCCGCTTGCCAGTCGCTATTGTTTTTAAGCGTACGGTCGTTTTTACTGGTATTAGATGCGGTCGTATCGATGACAGCAGTACGCCAGATAGGGGTCCAAACGCCTTTTGCTAACGTATCTTCTAAGCTAATAGTTGCTGCAGGCATGATAATTTTTCCGGTACTTGGAATCATACGTACCATATGATGAAACTGCGTTTGGATCGCATTCAAGTCAGCAAAAATATCGGCGTGATCAAATTCTAGGTTGTTCAAGATAGCGGTGCGCGGACGATAATGAACGAATTTTGAACGTTTATCAAAAAACGCAGAATCGTACTCATCAGCTTCAATGACAAAATAACCAGAAGGGACTGTCGTATCATCGTCAGTTTTTTCTGCCCCTAGATAGCTGCTGTGTGCAAATACCTGCTGTAAGTGCTCATCAGTGGTATTGACCAGTGGCACACCGCCAATTAAAAACCCTGTATCGATACCAGCGTAATGCAATATCCAAGCAAGCATGGTTGTCGTTGTGGTCTTACCATGAGTACCAGCAACCGCTATCACGTGGCGCGATTGCAGCACTTGCTCTGACAAAAACTGCGGACCTGACGTGTAGCGCAGACCCGTATCTAGCATATATTCAATCACATCCATGCCACGCTTCATCGCATTACCAACAACGACCAAGTCTGGCGCTGGTTGCAAATGCTTTACGAGATAGCCTTCTTCAATAGTGACGCCCGCATTTTCAAGTTGGGTAGACATAGGAGGATATACGTTGGTATCTGAGCCAGTAACGGTATGCCCAAGTTCACGCGCTAATAATGCCAGCGAGCCCATAAAAGTACCACAAATACCAAGAATATGAATATGCATAGACGTTCCGTAAGAGCTTGAATAAGAGAAATAGAGAGAGTAAAAATAAAGTTTTGAGTGCTGAGCTGTTATCAATCGTGACTAACGTTTTAATCAGTCATTGCCATGGCAGTAGTCTGGCAGACAAGCGATCATTGTAAAGTAAACGCTGGTCGATGACCAACAAAAAACGCCTAACAAGTAGGCGTTATCTAGCTGATAAATGCTGTCTTATTTGGCAGCATACCAAGCACTTGCTGTCTATTTACGTGACAACGTATAGTCATTATTTAGGTTTTTTTGCTCATCTATCAAAATCAGATGATTGTCTTGAATATAATAAGACTCAATATGTTTGTCTTCATATACAATGGTAATTTTGTCTTTATCTTGACGATAGACGCCAGACTTAAGTAACGGTGCGCGCTGTTGTTCAGCATCGTGATGGGTGCTGGATTTTAGTACAGAGCCATCAGAAAATAGGTTCAAAGTGACATCGATACTATCGCAGTCTTCACAAGGTACCATACCACCATAATCACCCATTAGCGTGGCTTGTAGCGCACTACTGTTCGATTCTGAGTGTATAGTAGAAGGGTGCATATGCCCCTCATTACTGGACTGAGCAGCAGCAATAAGTGATTGCCCTTCTGTAGATTCATTCAAACTGTCATCAGGATTTGACTCAGACATACTGTTGCTTTCTATCTCTTCTGATGTGCTCTGCGGAGCAGACTCTGCTGATGCGTCGACAAATGAAGCTTTAGTCCTCATGTCTTGATCAGAATTCGAGGAGGCACTATCACAACCTATCAATAGCACACAGAGTGGTACCGCTAATAAGGACGGTCCCCAGCGTCTAATGACAGTAGATGTGGTAGAGCAAATAGGTGCAAGATATATCATGGTCATACCAAAAACAGTTTTTGAATAGCGTTTTTAAAAATCACCTATGCCACTGGCAACCGTTATCAAGATAATCTTGTTGCCAAAAAAGAGAGACAAGGGGTCGTATAAACGTTGCGATAATATAGATATTGGAATTTGAGAGCGTAGCTGATCTTTGAAATGTAGACAATTTATCGCTCAAAAGCGACGGCGCTCTCATAACTTCTCACTAAAACTACCCACTGAAAAAACAGGCTGTCTAAAGGTATCAAAGGGTTACAGATATATCTGTGGACTTTTTGTTGTGTTCAATATGCTTGGTATAGCAAAGTAGGCTCTATCAGTTTGTCTAACATAGGTAATAAAAGAGGTTTAACAGTCGCAGATAATAAAGCAGACATTGCATAGCAGAGTATGAATGTCTGTTTAGAAAGAAGTGATAACGGTAAAATATAAAGTGATTTTAATGAACTATCGAGCGATAGACTGGTTGGTGATAGGTCGCACGATACGCCACAGTATCACCCCATGCGCCACAAGAAGTACGCTAAATAGGATCAACGACAGCTCAGGGATACTAAGTCCGACAAACGTCCAATCGATAGAAGCACACTCACCAGAACCTGCAAATACTTCTTTGAGCACTTGCAACATAGGCAAGGTATCTAGCCAATAGTCCAAGCCTGGGCCGCATGACGGTACTTGATCGGCAGGTAGGTGCTGTAGCCAAACATGGCGTATAGCCACAGCAGTAGACCAGCCAATACCTGCCAAACTACCAAGCCATAATAGCAACTTCACCACTTTGGATTTTGGATTAAACAATGCTGATATCAGCGCAAAACCGCCCATGACTATTAGACCAATACGCTGAAAAATACAGAGCGGGCAAGGCGAAAGCCCTAGATGGCGCTGTAAATAAAACAGCGCAAAGCTCATGCCTATTATGGCCATCAATACTAAAAATATTTGTAAGTTACGGTAAGTGGTCAGCTGTCGCATGGTGCGTTACTCTTATGGTTTCATCTATACAGAGGTTAGGAGGCAATCAGGTTTAGCGATACTGCTGTAAAAAGTCCATAAAGTCTTCTGTCTCAGACTTCTCAATCTCAGCCTGCTGCAAGATAGACTTTTCTGCCAATACTTCGTATTTCGCTTGGGTGTTTGGACTGAGAGTCTGCTGCAATAATGACTCGCGATGCTGCTGCGCTAATGTAAAACCAAGCTGCCATAGACTACCTAAGCGTTTGCTATCAGAGTTTACTTGGGCGGAGATCGTCGACTCAGAATGTCCGGCTTTGCCTTGCATCAATGCCACTGCAGCACGGTAGTCATTGCCACCATAATGAGCGTCCAGCAATGCAGCAAGTGGCTGCATACGCTCCAGATGCATCAGCATCCAGCCCTCAAGCGATTGCTCTTGACCGTTATTGATGATGTGTAAACCTTCACGGCGACCTTCGTTGACCACACGCTCTAGATTAATAGCGAGTGCTTCTTCTTCTTCAGGCAGCAAATCAGGTGAATCGCTGAATAGACAGTAGAGCGCCATCACTTCTAAAAAGCAAGCACTAGAGAGACGAATACCAACATCGCTATAAGGATCGAGATCAATAGCACGAAACTCAACATAAGCAATACCGCGACGCTCAAGCGCTTCGGTTGGTGTCTCACCACTCATCGCAATTTGCTTAGGACGGATAGGGCTATAGTATTCATTTTCTATCTGAAGGATATGATTATTGATCTGAATTGGGTTGCCATCTTCATCTTCCAGACCAAGCTTGGCAAAGCTCTCATGCGGTGTTTGGATCGCGCGGCGTAGTCCAGCGACATACTCTGGCAAATAGTTATAACGAATATCTAGCTGCTCTTGCACGCTATTGGTATAGCCAAGTTTGCCCATACGCAGGCTGGTGGCAGTCGGTTTATAGTAGGTTGAGTCATTTAGACGCTCTAGATCATGCTCACGCCCAGCAACAAAACAAGGACATACGCTTGGACTTGCACCCAATAAATACAACACAATGCTGGTCAGTCGCTTAAAGTTGCGAATAAGCCCTAGGTATTTTTCGTTTTTGAATTCTGTTAGCGTCTGCTCTTGTGCCGTTGGGGTTTGCGCTTGCCACGTTTCAAAGAGCGTGTCACCAAAAGATAGATTGTAATGTAACCCTGCGATGGTCTGCATACGGCGACCATAACGGATACCAAGACCACTGCGATAAAGGGTTTTTAGCTTACCTGTATTAGAGCTACCATAATCAGCCAGTGGAATATCTTCATCTTTAGAAGACAACATACAAGGCATAGATAGTGGCCACATCAGCTCGCCTTCCGGCATGCCTTGATACACCAAGACATGCAATTGACGCAGCATATTGAGTGTCTCTTTTGGCGAAGCTTTTGGTTCGGTGATAAGCTCAAGTAGGCTTTCTGAATAATCGGTAGTAATAAAAGGATGGGTCAATTTTGATCCGAGTTTGGCTGGATGCGGCGTCTGTGCCAAAAAACCATCAGGCCTCACGCGCAGCCCTTCTTTTTCGATACCGCGGAGCATACCCGTTAAATGCTGGCTGTCAAACCAATTGGGAATGTCAAAATTAACAAAGCTACTCGCAAAATTACTCATAATAGTCATCTATTGTTATTCATTATGGCGGATCAAAGCACGATGGGCGTTTGTCCATAAAAGAGGTAAATGTTCGGTCAATAATTCCGTCAGTTTAGCTCAAAGCCGTATTGAAAACCACGAACAATTACAAATACGATAAGCTTTGAGCAGGACGTTTGGGCTAGATTTTTCTCAGTATTTTTGATGAAATTGGTCAGCACGGATACTTTGCGGATTCATCAATATTGGCAAAAAAGCATCTACCCAAGAGATAGATGCTTTGACAGTCATGCTATAAGCAATCAAACACAGTGCCAACGCACCATGGCATCATCCATACAGTCATGGCGTTGTCGTCAGTTTAAATAGAAAATGACGAGCCACAGCCGCAAGTGGTGGTGGCATTGGGGTTGGTCACGACAAAACGTGCGCCTTCTAACCCTTCAGTGTAGTCAACGGTAGAGCCTTGCAAATATTGATAGCTTAGCGAGTCAACAACCAAGGTCACATCACCATTATCAAAATTGGCATCGTCTTCATTTAAGTCGTTGGCAAAGTTAAAGCCATAAGAAAAACCTGAACAGCCGCCGCCCGTCACATAGACGCGTAGCATAAGTTCACTATCACCTTCTTCTTCGCGCAGACGGCGTACTTTTTGTGCCGCACTGTCGGTTAGGCTTAATACCGTAGGATCTACTGGCTGATTTGAGCTTGGATTAAATTGGTTGGCTGATTCGTTCATATCTACCTCAGTTGCTAGGATCAAATGCGGTCGTCGTCCTGTTTGGGTTTGCAACAAAATGATTGCAAATAAAGATACGCACGGCGTTTGATTTAATTGGGTGCTGTCGTTATGGCAAAGCTATTGGTGCATTATAAGCTGTTTGTGCAATATCAATACGGTGTTTGTGCCACCAAAGCACTTTATTGATGATAAGCACTTATCTTTAGCAGTATATCATAATGGGGGTAGCGATTCGCTTGTCAAGAGTCATCGTCCTTACCAAAACTGATGAATCAAAACTTTTATAGCTATCAAGGTTATACTCATTATGTGTGCGAGAGTATATGGCTGCCAAAGGCCTTATTATAGTCATTCGTATCGATAGGCTGACAAGGATTATATAATCTAGGGTCATTGGCATAAATACTTAATTTTAAAACACTTCGTTTTGAAATAGTTATTTAATAGTTTGCCTATGCGGCAAGCGTTTGAAATAATAGCCGCCAGTTGGCATACCCTATGTGTGTTTCTTATTGCCCTATATTTATATTATTGCTGAGATGAAGAAATTATATGATCGAATTTAAAGACGTTGGTGTTCGCCGTGATGGTCGTGAATTGTTTGCAGGTGCAAGCTTTCAGCTACATCCAGGTCACAAAGTTGGCTTAACAGGCAACAACGGCACCGGCAAATCGACTTTATTTGCCTTATTGTTGACGCAAATGGGCAAGGGCGATACCGAGGTCACGCTCGATAAAGGTGAGGTCAGTATTCCTGATAGCTGGCATGTCGCGCATATGGCGCAGGAAGTCGGAGCCAGTGATCAGACGGCAATTGATTACGTGTTGAGCGGTGATGAGCAGTGGTATGAGATCAATGCAGCGCTCAATGACTTAAGTAGCGTCAGTGATGAGCAAATTGGCGTCTTGCATCAGCAGTTCGATGAAATCGATGGCTACCGTACGCCAACCAAAGCGGCACAAATCATGGCAGGCCTTGGGTTTAACACCAGCCAGCACGAGCTGCCTGTCTCAGGGTTTTCAGGTGGCTGGCGCATGCGCTTAAACCTCGCCAAAACTTTGATGAGCCGCGCTGATCTGATGCTACTCGATGAGCCGACTAACCATTTAGACTTAGACGCCATTCTCTGGCTTGAGACTTGGATCAATGCTTATACTGGACTGGTCATCGTCATCTCGCATGACCAAGCGTTTTTGGATGCTACCGTCGGTCATATCTTGCACGTCGAACAACAAAAAATAACCCTTTATACGGGTAATTATCAACAGTTCATTCGCACCCGTCACGAGCGCATGGCGCAGCAGCAGCAAGCGTTTGAGAAGCAAGAAGCGACCAAGGCACATCTGGATGATTTCATTCGTCGTTTCCGTGCCAAAGCCAGTAAAGCCAAGCAAGCCCAAAGCCGTATCAAACAGCTAGAGCGCATGTCGGAGCTCTCACCAATGATGGCTGATAACCCATTCTCTTTTCGCTTTTATGAACCGGCAAACATGAGCTCACCGCTGATTGAGCTGACCCATGCAGATATTGGCTACAGCGAGACGCCGCTACTGCGTGATGCCAATGTGCAAGTGACGCCGGATACGCGTATTGGCCTATTGGGCATGAATGGCGCAGGTAAATCCACACTTATTAAGGCATTGGTCGGTGAGCTGAAAATTTTGTCAGGTACTTACCGCGTGTCAGACACCCTTAAGCTTGGCTACTTTAATCAGCATCAAATGGATATCTTGGATGCCAAAGCCACGCCGATAGAAATGCTGCGCCGCCTAGCAGGCAAGACCTCTGATGCCGTGTTACGCTCATTTTTGGGCAGCTTTGATTTTCGTGGTGATCGTATCGATACGCCAAGTGAGCTGTTTTCTGGTGGTGAGCGTGCACGCTTGACCTTAGCGTTGATCGTCTGGCAACGTCCCAACGTCCTTGTCCTCGATGAGCCAACCAACCATTTGGACTTACAAATGCGCCAAGCATTGACGATCGCCTTGCAAGGGTTTCAGGGCGCGGTGGTATTGGTGTCGCATGATCGTGAGCTAATTGCCAATGTCTGTGATGAACTGTATCTGGTACATGATGGTCAAATCGATGAGTTTGACGGTGACATCAGTGACTACGGCAAATGGCTGGCAGAAAAGCGTAAGCAAGAAAACGCATCAGACAAAAGTAGCAGTAAGAAGAAAAGCAAGAAAGAGAGCAAAAAATTGGTTTCACGTGAAACAGGCAATAGCCAAGTGACCAATCAAGTGAGCAATACAGCACCTGATAATTCATCAAAAAGTAACACTGCGACCCCAGCGCTTAGTAAAGAAGAACAACGCAAATTAGCCGCTGAACAGCGTAAGCGCACTGCACCTATCCGCCGTGAGATTGAAGAGACAGAAAAAGCACTTGCCAAGATTGAAGGGCAGCTTGCAACGCTTGAGGAAAAGCTGGCTGATACCAAGTTGTACGAAGAAAGCCGTAAGGCGGACTTACTGGTCTTATTGAATGAGCAAACCGCGCTACAGCAGCAGCACAGCGATAACGAAGAAAAATTGCTGCTATCGATGACGACGCTAGAAGAAATGGAAGCGGAATTTTAGTAGCAAGTTATATGAGATTTGGCTGTTAAGCGATTTTCGTCGTAAGTAATCAAACATAAAAAAGGGAGGGCATCAGCCCTCCCTTTTTTTACATCGTTTTTTGCAACATTATTCTTTACGGTATTTACCATCACCGTAGGACAGTACTTTCATTGTGGTCGTACAAAGCTGGCAATCGATTTGACTAGCAGCAGCTTTCGATAAATCAAGAATACGGCCTCGAATATAGGGGCCTCGGTCTGTGATTTTGACCACGACACTTTTTTTTGTTTTTTGGTTGGTCACTTGAACTTTTGTGCCAAACGGTAACGTGCGATGGGCAGCGGTTAGTGAGTTCATGTTAAAGATACTACCACTTGCAGTGCGTTTACCATGAAACTTGCTGCCGTAATAACTGGTATTGGCCGCAAAAACTGTGGTACTCAGTAATAGTGATAACGTGACAACCAAAGACTTAATTAAATATGACATTCATGACCTATAAGCAATTTATGAAATAGACAGCGATGCTTGCCTATGTTGTCATACCCCTATGAGTATGAATAAGGAGGGGATTTTACAAGATATAGATTGTCAAACTATTACAGCCGTGTAAAAAACTCACGAGGTCAAATGCTTGTTTTTTAAGGGAAAAATATCATTTTTGACTAAAAATAATGGAAGAATGAGTACCGAGCATAGGCTTATAGAGAATAATTCTTACTAAGAAGTCGACAAGAGACCAGAAAGTAAATAACAAAATGCAAATAAGTGATATATAAATACGAATACTATCGATATAGTAAGTTTTGACCGCGAAAAGCCTACCGAAAACAGTCTGTTTTATTGTAATAAAAACTTTCTACTTTATTACTAAACTGTAAAAAAAACAAAATTATTGATTGCTTTAGACTGTTTGAGAAAATTGGTCATATCGTATGGCAAGTCGTTAAGAAAAACATGGTGGTTCATGGCTGTTAAAAAACAGCGGTTGGAATATTTCAGTAAATATAAACAACAATCATTGAGTAAAAAAGACGGTCTCATCACTTTTAGTAATCATTAGGCGGCTTTATTTTTGTCTTTATCTTCTCTGCACACGACAAAAAAATCATCCCCACCCGATTTTCATAGGTTTAGGGGTTAAAAAGCTAACTAACTGTCGAAATACAGTCTTATCATTGTTAAAGAACACCAAGTGAAGGCCCTCAATCAACACATCCAGGCCAAGCGCAAACAAACTGGCTTGAGGTCGAGCGTTTGACTTTAACTTGCGCTTTAACGGCTTATCTTTGTCTTTATAAATACCGACATGATAAGCCCAACAAAATGCTAAGGCGTTCACTGCGACTAATTTACTGACCCGATCAAGATGGGTTAAGTGGGTATCTTCAAGATTAAAGCCACGGCCCTTTAGACAAGCAAATAAAGTCTCAATCTCCCAACGCTTAGCATAGCTTGTCATCGCATCCACTGTTTCTAGTTGATTGGTTGCGACAATCACTAAACCATAGTCTTTATCACGCTTGGCAAATACTCGAACCAAACAACCATCGACAGTCAGTATTCGCCCATGTCGATATGTTTCTTGATGGCTAACATGGCGCAATAACTCTTTAATCTGTACCAACTTGCCATGATGATTCTTAACTTTACTGTTCTTCTTAATCCGTATGGCAAAGGGTATGTGATTATTGGTGAGCCAGTTAAACCATTTTTCGCCAACAAACTCTCTGTCTGCTACTATCATCTCAAGGTTATCTTTGCCAAATTGTTTGATAAACCGCTCAATAAGTTCACAGCGTTCAAGATGGTTTGTATTACCTCGCTTATCTAGCATTTGCCAGTATAAGGGGATGGCTATCCCTTTATATACCACCCCTAACATAAAGATGTTGAGGTTACTTTTACCCCATTTCCAGTTGGTGCGGTCAATGGTTAAGGTGACTTCGCCTAGCCCAAATAGTCGATATATCATTAAAGCCAGTTGATCGTAGTCTATCCTCGCTTCGGCAAAAAATCGCTGTAGTCTGCGATAGTGACTGTCGGTCTTGCCACCCTTAGGAAGGTGTCTTGCTGTTTTTTTAAGATTACTGCTTTGAGCAGTAATCAGGGCTATTATCATTAGGCTCAAACAATTGATTCTTGCCTTGTTCATGCTCAGGTTTTGGGTTAAAGTCTCACTAAGTCTGTTAAAGTTTGGCATGGTCTATTCGTCTTAAAAATTACTATTATGCCTTTGCTTTAACAGACTTTTTTGTTTTTTTGTCGTGTGCAGAGCTTTATCTTATATTTTTCAATTTTCGTTACATCAATAAAAGTCAGTGATATAAAGCATTCTAGGAAGTCATCTAGAGCAATATTTACTATAGAGATATATTTCTATAAGTTTTCTTACAAAACAGTTGCATAAATGAGACTTTAAGATTAGAGTTTTCGACCCAACAAATATTAACTAATGGAGTCACGTATGAAAAAAATTGTTGCTGTGGCATTGCTCGCTGTTTTGACACCAGGATGTGCGACGCAAAACTATCTTGTGTCTTCATCGACTGCACCGACAGCCGCTACAAAGGCTGATGCTGATAAAATGCAGACTTTCTTTGTCAGCGGTTTGGGTCAAGAGCAAGACATTGATGCGGCCGAAGTTTGCCAAGGCAAAGAGAATGTGGCTAGTATCCAAACGCAAAGCAACTTTATCAATATTGCGCTAGGTTTTATATCTTCAGGTATCTATACCCCACGCCAAGTCCGTGTTTACTGCAAGTAAGGAATAATGAATATGAAAAAACTACTAACAATGGCAGTGATGGGTTCAGTATTATTGGTATCAGGTTGTGCAACCCAAACAGGTCTTATTCAACCAACTCAAAATACCACTCCAGAATATACTAAGTCACAGACCTTCTTTATTGGTGGTATTGGGCAAGAACAGACTGTAAACGCTGCTGAAGTATGCGGCGGCGCACAAAATGTTGCCAAAGTTCAAACAGTACAAGAAGCCAAAGACATCGCACTAGGTTTGGTCACTTTTGGCATTTATACCCCTCGTACGGCTAAAGTTTTCTGTCGATAAGAAACGCTATCAATACCTCACATCATTTATTTTGACCATTAATTGATCGATGTTGAGCGCTGTATCTTAGAGCCGTTAAAAAAAGAGCAAACAGTCACTGTTTGCTCTTTTTTTTTGTGGTGAGTATTGGTCATCAGTGATGACAGAAATGCTGCAATGAATGGGTAAGATTACTGGTAATATTTTTATAACGGTGTTTATTTTGATTATTGCTATCATAAAGTATGGACTATAAAAAATGACTATACCGAACACTAATATTGATCGATATGATCCATTCTACAGTCGGCATTTCGGTATGACTGATATGTTTTTATGTTGAGGAAAATAACATGGCAGAAAAAAATTACTATGACATTTTAGGGGTCAAGAAAGACGCCACAGACGCCGAGATCAAAAAAAAATACCGTAAGCTTGTGCGTCAATTCCATCCTGATGTCAGTGATGATCCAGACGCGGATAGTAAGATTGCTGAGATTAATAACGCTTATGAAACCATTAGAGATAAAGACAAACGTGCCGAATACGATGCGATGTTGGACAACCCGTTCGCTGGACAAGGTGGTGCAGGCGGGTTTGGTGGTTTTGGCGGTCAGGCGGGAGCGTCGCAAGGCGGTTTTCGCTGGGAGGATATCAAAGGCCAGTTCGGCGATGGCGAAGCATTTGGCGATGGCGGCTTTCGTTTCGATGATATTTTTTCAGCGTTTGGTCGCGGGGCGCGTGGTTCATCCAGTGGTCGCTCTCAAAGCCAAGGGTTTGACCCTTTCGGTGGCGGTTTTGGGACGCAAGATAGTAAAGGTCAGGACCAGCATGCCGAGATTACGGTCGATCTGTCTTCGGTTTATCAAGGGGACAACTATAGCATCAAGTTAAACGTTCCTGTGCGTCAGCCTAATGGCGAGGTGAGCTACGACAACAAAACGCTCAAAATTAAAATTCCAAAAGGCATTACTGATGGCAAGCAAATTCGCTTGAGCGGGCAAGGTGCTGCTGGCAGTAGCAACGGCAAAAATGGTGATTTGTTCTTAAAAGTAAAAATCCGCCATGATGACAATATCCGTATCGAAGGTGCAGACGTTTACCAGACTGTCAATATCGCACCATGGGAAGCCGCATTGGGTGAAAAAATTAATGTCAGCACGCCAGCAGGTACGCTTGGAGTGACCATACCCAAAAACAGTAAATCAGGTAGCAATCTGCGTCTAAAGGGCAAAGGTATCCCTGCCAAGCAAGCGGGCGATTTATACTTGACCTTAAATATCATTAACCCTGATGTCAGTAGCGATGCGGCAAGACAGGCTTATGAGCAGCTCAAGCAAGCCTTTGCCGACACCACTATCAACCGTTAATCCATGCGCTTGATGGTCGACATTCATCATGATAGTCAATAGTGAGTCATCAAGATGAATGCACCAAGGATGAAATAAAGAGAAAACGAGGATAATAGCTATGAAACACTCGCCTGAATTTACCGATATCATTATGAGCTTAGATGAGCTTGTCTCTGCTTGTGGCCAAGAGCGCCAATGGGTCATCGAATTGATTGAAGAAAGTATTATTGAATACGATGTGCCAGAACGTGAGCAATTCACTGGCTATCAGCTGACCACCGTGCGCCGTGCCTCACGACTCAGCCGTGATTTTGATGCCAGCGTGCCTGCCATTGGCTTGATACTTGAGCTGTTAGATGAGGTTGAGCAGCTGCGTCAATTCAAACGTCAGTCTGAGCGCCAAACGCCTATCATAGAGGTTGAGATCGACAGTATAAAGTAGTTAAGACCTAAAAATACCGCACAAAAAAAGGCCTTTATTAGGCCTTTTTTTATCGACAGAAAATGCTTTGCTAAAAATTAACGTGAATAAGTAGGATCAGCTGCTGCGGTAAATAATACATCAGTTGACGAGTTCAGAGCCGTCTCTGCCGAGTCTTGAATCACACCGATGATAAAACCAATGGCAACCACTTGCATGGCGATGTCGTTCGGTATGCTAAATAAGCTCGCTGCCAAAGGAATGAGCAGCAACGAACCACCAGCAACACCAGAAGCACCGCAAGCACTAATCGTCGCCACCAAACTCAATAGAAGCGCTGAAGCAAAAGACACCTCAATGCCCAAGGTGTGAGCGGCAGCAAGGGTTAACACGTTGATGGTAATCGCCGCACCCGCCATGTTGATAGTTGCCCCTAGCGGGATGGTCACTGAGTAAGTATCTTCGTGCAATCCAAGCTTACGCGCTAGGTTCATATTCACAGGAATATTGGCAGCCGAACTGCGCGTAAAGAAGGCTGTAATTCCTGATTCGCGTAGACATCTGAACACAAGTGGATAAGGGTTTTTGCCCGTCTTAACAAACACGATAATAGGGTTTGCGACCAAAGCGATAAACAGCATACAGCTGATCAGTACCATCAAAATACGGGCATAGCCTGCTAGCGAGGCAAAGCCTGTCTCAGCGACCGTACTGGCAACCAGACCCAAAATACCAAAAGGCGCTAGGGCAATAATCCACTTGACCACTTGTGAGATAGCATCAGCAAAGTCACCAACGACATTGCGGGCTGTGTCGCTGGCTTGGCGTAGCGCAAAACCAATGATGATGGCCCATGCCAAGATACCGATATAATTGGCCTCAGCGATGGCATTGACCGGATTGGCAACCAAATTCATCAATAGGTTGGTCAATACTTCTTTTAGGTCGGCGGGGGGAACTTGCGCGATATCGGCGTTGACCAATACCAGATCAGTGGGGAACAAAAAGCTGGCACCAACGGCAGTTAAGGCAGCCAAAAAAGTGCCAAACATATACATGATGAGCACAGGCTTGACATAGACTTCATTGCCACTGCGATGTTGGCTAATCGCCGCCATGACCAAAATGAACACCAGTATAGGCGCTACGGCTTTTAGTGCACCAACAAACAATGTACCAAGTAGCCCTATGGCGATACCGATACTTGGTGCTAGCCAACCGATCAGCACCCCCAACACCAAACCAATAATAATGAGCGGCACCAGCCCGATACGCTGATACACCGCAATCAATGAACGCATTTGTACATCCTCGACATCTGTCAAAAGTAAATGAATTGTTTGAGCAAAAATTTATCGAGGGATGGTAGCATTTTTTGACATATTCGCATACCGCTCATATAGTCAATCAATATTAAAAGTGGTACAAGGCAGACGAGTGCAAGTACTACAGTAGTAGGCTAAACGAGTCTAACGCTGTAACGCTTTAATAGTGGTTCGACTATAGCAGTGGAGGCGACGTATAAAGTGAAAAGTAACAGGTAAAATATAACGAGTGTGCTCAAATGTGGAGCAAGTATAGACGAAGGCAAATTAGCAAAAATGCCTAGGGCGTGTTAAAAGTAGTGACAAGGTAAAGAGAGAAATAAACGGCAGCGCTATACCCTAAAGTGGGTCAACTCATAGCCTAATTGCTGATAGGCTTTATATTTGTGGCGACCTTCTTGGGTACTGGTAGCATCAGGTCGGATCAGCTCAAGGACGCGAGAGGGCTTGGCATTATTGGTCGTAGCCATAAAGCCAGTCACCGGACGTGTCGTTGTATTGAGCACGATACCATTAAAGTCTGCTGGCATATAACTGCCGAGCAATACGGGCGCTAAAGATTTGTCGGCGTCAGAGTCAGCGGCTTTAGAATGAATATCCGACAGGCATTGATGCGGTATAAAGCTCGTGGCATCTTGTGCCCAAAGTGCTCTATCTAGCTCTGCTAGCAACGTTTCATCTTCGATCAAAATCAACAAAGACTGCGTGCTTTTGTTCAGCGCTGTTTGAGTCAACTGACAAATAAAGCCCAAGAAATCTTGGGCTTTACTCTCACTTAATACATAAAAACTGATCTTCATAGAATGGTTTTCATAAAGTATTTGATAAAATAGCATTTATCAATAGACGGTCGTTAATGCACTGCCATTGATCGATTAAGCCATATCCGCGCTGTTTTTCAGGTACTGCATAAATAGCGGTACTGGACGACCAGTTGCAGCTTTGTCTTTACCTGAGTTCCATGCGGTACCAGCAATGTCTAAATGCGCCCATGCCTGACCTTCTTCAATGAAGCGAGACAAGAAGCAAGCGGCAGTCACTGCGCCCGCACCTTTACCACCGATGTTTTGGATATCAGCAATTGGCGAGTCAATCAGTGCTTGATACTCATCATCAAGTGGCATGTGCCAGATAAGATCACCTGATAAGTTGCTCGCATTCTCGAGATCAAATAACACATCTTCATCATTACTAAAGACTGCCGAACGCACATGGCCCAATGCAACCACGCAAGCACCCGTCAATGTGGCGACATCGATGATGGCTTTTGGATTATAGCGCTGTACATAGCATAAAGTATCAGCCAGTACCAAGCGACCTTCGGCATCGGTGTTCAGAATTTCAACAGATTTACCATTCATGGCTTTGACAATATCGCCTGGGCGCGTGGCATCACCTGATGGCATGTTCTCAGCACAGGCGAGCGCACCGACCACGTTGATTGGTAGACGTGCTTCACATAAAGCTTTGATAGTACCAAGTACTGAGGCTGAACCACCCATGTCAAACTTCATCTCATCCATTGCCGCGCCTGGCTTGATTGAGATACCGCCTGAATCAAAGGTCACGCCTTTACCGACCAAGACGATAGGCGCATCATCATTTGTAGCTTGTGCATTATTGTCGCTAGCTTTGCCGGCTTTCTTAGCGGATTTTTTGGTTGGTAGTTTATCAGTGAGCGCTTTTTTTAGACCAGTCACTTTTGCGTTGCTAATCGTTTGCTCGGTGGTGCCAGCGTTTGCACTAAATGAGGATTTACCGCGGTACTCCATGATGACAAGCTGACCTTCTTTGGTAGAACCTTGAGCCACTGATAAGAAACAGTTCATACCCAGCGCTGACATCTCGTCTTCACCGAGTACCTTGACAGTCAATAGGTCAGGATAGGTTTTTGCAAGTTCTTGTGCTTGCTCTGCCATATATGCAGGGAAACAAATATTACCTGGCTCATTGGCGACGTCACGAGTGAGGCTTTGACCGGCGAATACTGCCTCAGCAAATGCGAGTGCAGGCTGTAGTGAGTTATCAGCTAACAGATAAACATCAGTCAATACAGGCGTTGCTTGCTCAGATTTATATTTGTCAAAGCGATAGCTGGCTGCCAATAGGTTTAGGGCAAATTGACCAAAATGGCTTTCTTCTAGCGCATCACCTAAGGCAACGGTAATAGACGATACACGCTTTTGCGTGCTGCTATAGATGGTCTTGGCAATTTTTTGCAGTACGGTATTGCTGAATTTGTCCGTGTTACCAACACCAACCAACAATAGCTGTACAGGGTTTTGTTTGGTGGTTTTTTTATCCCCTGCCAATGCATAATCAGCAACGGTCTCACAGGCTGTGCCCTTAAAATGAGAGACTTCAATCAATTGCTCAATACGAGCGGTATAGTCTGTCAGCATGGAGTTGGCAAGGATGTTTTTCTTATCATCGACCAAGACCACCAGACAAGCGTCGTCTTTACTTTTGGCTTCTTTTTTGAGGATTTTTTGCGTATGCGTCTTTGGCAGGTGCTGAGATAATTTGATATTCATATAGTTATCCTTATTAGAGTTATGAAAATGATGCAATTGCTGGTGCCTGTTAGATTATTGGATTATTTGGCTTGTAGAGCAATCACGATAGTGTAGCATATTGCGATGATGGTGCGCAGTTTGCACCGTTTAGGTAAAATGTCGGAACCGTTTTACTTGATCAGTGGTTAGGGATTCACGCTAACCTTTCACCAACTCATCAGTCGTTACTAACGCACTAAACCTGTCTTGTAGCGCTGCCATCGCGGTGTCATGCATGACCTCAGCACTGATGGTTTTTCTAGTAGCACTTGGGAGATCGCGAGTGGCACAGGCGTCGTGACAGACAAAATTGTCAAAACCCAGATCAAAGGCAGCTCTCACACTGGAACTTACGCACATGTGGCTCATAAAACCTGCAAAAATAATTTGTTGTTTGTTTGCAGACGAGAGTAGTGATTGTAGCTGCGTATCATAAAACGCATTGGGATGGTTTTTGACAATCACGGTTTCACCATCATGCGGCTGTAGCTCTTCGACGATCTCGACGTTAGATGATAAAGGATCAAAGACATTGCCATTTTCTGCACCGTGATGGGTGATGTGAAAGATAGGGACATCTTGCTTGCGGGCTTTATCCAGCAATAGTCGTGCGTTGTCGATGGCCTTAGCGCCTGCTTGACCTAATGGCATGGCACCATTGACATACTCGTTTTGATAATCGATAAATACGAGGGCGCAATTTGACCAATCAAGTGTATCGAACTCACCACCAGCAAGTTCAAGTAAGGTTGCGGGCGTAGATGTGGTATTAGTCATTGGTATTCTCCATCACATTAGATGACATAAAAATAGTTTTATCCGTCAGTCAGTTTAGCAATTAATAACAGAGATAGAGATTCGATGATACGAATGACAAACAAACCTTTCCAAACTAAATAAAAAACGTATTGGAGAAAACCCTGTTAAACCAATTCCATATAAGATTTCATTAACGATTTATCCGATATTTGATATGTTTATCGTCTACCGATAGTAATGCGCTATCAGTAAGGTGTACGTAATGTTTGCAAACACATTTCACAGCCATTTTTAGGCAAAACATGCTAGGATTAGCGGTTATATTTGTCGCTTGTGTTTGTTGAGTAGGACTAATCAGTCACTCAGTAATTGTCAATATTATTTGAACGTATATGATGCCCATGATGCATTGTTATTGTGCTCAAATATGACGATAGACCCCCCAATCCATCATGCGCATACCAACTGTTTAAGAGTACCCATTGTGATATTACGCCGCTATATGACTCGACAAGTTGCCTTGACCACTGCTTTGGTGCTGGGGTTTTTGGTAGTAATGATGCTAGGCGGTCGTTTGATACGTTATTTTGGCATTGCTGCTGAAGGCCGTTTGGATATTAGCCTGCTGTTTACGATCATCGGGTACAACCTGCCGTATTTTCTAGAATTGATATTACCGCTAGCCTTTTTTATCGCGTTGATGCTGGTGTTTGGTCGTTTATATGTCGATCAAGAAATGGCTGTCATCAATGCCAGCGGCGTGTCTCGCGGTAGGCTGGCGCGCCTGATGACACCATTGATATTAGCGTTGTTTGTCGGTGAGGCGGCGCTATCTATTGTAGGCAAACCATGGGGCGTACGCTCATCCGAGGCGGTGTGGCAGCAGCAAGCATTGACCAGTGCGTTTGATCTGATTCGTCCGAATGAGTTTATAAGCAGCGGTAACTACCATCTATACGTGGGTAGTCTCAGCGATGATAAGAAAAAACTACAAGATGTGATATTGATCCAATCTGAACCGACGCCAAAAGGCAATACTGGCAAAAGCGCTGATATGAATAATACGATTGATCAAGAAACCGCTGATCAAATGGGCATCTCTGATATGCCAAAAGATATTATAAATAGAGATGCAAAAGACATCAGTAAAGACACCATCACGCTCGCCAAGCGTGCTGAACAGGTCAATACGGGCAATAGTGGTGTGACCCAGTTGGATTTGTTTCAAGGTCGTCGTTACGAAGTGGGTGCAGGCAGCTTGAAATACAATCAAGTCGCCTTTGACCGTTATCGCATCACCCTCACCGAATCCTCACAAGAGGTCATCACTGAAGACAATATCGAGACCCAACCGATTGGACCTTTATGGCAGGCGGCAACAGGTGATGCACAAGCTGACACCAATAATGCGCTGCGTGCTGCTCAAGGTGAGCTTGGCTACCGTCTGGCACTGCCGTGGCTGATGATTATCGCACCGATGCTGGCTGTACCGCTTGCGCAAGTGCGTCCACGCCAAGGGCGTTGGTTGCGTCTATTTCCCTCTATCTTATTATTTGTCAGCTGTGCGCTAGGCATCATCTCGCTTAAGAACGCAGTGAGCAAAGGCAGTATTAGCGTATGGGCTTACGCATGGCTGGTATTAGGCTTTATGGCACTAGCGCTTTATTTGAATTGGGGTAGCCGTGTGCAACATCGTCTGCGCTTTCGTAAACAAGAAAATAGATTAGCCGCCGCCGCGCCTATCAGCAGTCTGGACAATCAACACAATAGCTCACAAGGAGGGCAGTCTTAATGCGCTCTTTATTTGCTAAGTCTGCAGGGGCTGGTCAGCTGGCCAAAAAACCTGCCAATTTAAAAGTCCTCAGCCGTTATGTCAAACTCAACGCCTTACTTGCTATTATCGCGGCCGTCGTTGGTTTATGGGCGTTACAGCTGGTCTTTTCTTACTTATCAGAGCTCGATTCGTTAGATGACAGTTATACGATGGGGCAGGCACTCAAGTATATCTTTTATCGCTCGCCTTACTTCTTAGAGCAATTCATCCCAACGGGTGCGCTACTCGGTGCCGTCATAGGATTGGGCTTACTTGCTAATAAAAGTGAGCTGGTCGTCATGCGTGCGGCTGGGGTCAGCATCTATCGTATCGTCGGCTGGGTGTTACAACCTGCCTTCATTTTTGTGCTACTGGCATTGGCGATTAATCAGTTCGTGCTACCGCATTCCAATCAATTGGCAAAGCAAATAAACGATGAGGACAACACATCGCTAGTCACTTCGGTGCGCGGCTATTGGACGGTGCAGCCACGCTTTGAAAATGCACAAGATGGCAGCGCGACACCTGATGGCAGTGATATTTTATATATCGATTATGCCGATGTTGCCGGTAATATCGGCGAGGTAAAACGTTGGCATTTAGATAACAACGGTAATCTGCAAACGGCCGTTCATGCTAATGGCGGAAAATATACGGGGCGTGAGCCTATCGATGTGACCAGTGACAAGCCAAGCGAGCAGTATCGCTACGAATGGCAGCTGAACGACATGGTCGAGCTTAGCATTAATCAGGGCTTTGAGAGTAGCCAAGCCGTTTCACCATCAGATACGCTCAGCTTACCATTCGCTCCAGAGTCGGTGTATCTACTGACGCGCAAGGCAGAGGATTTGTCTCTGACGCAACTATACGAGCATCGTCAGTTTATGCAAGAGCAGGGCAAGCGCTCCTTGGATCATGAAGTGGCGTTTTGGCAAAAGCTATTATCACCTTTATCAATATTGTCACTGGTCATTGTTGCTTGCTCATTCGTCTTTGGCTCGCTACGGACGCACAGTTTGGGCTTGCGTATCGTGGTGGCTTTGCTGTTTGGCTTGCTCTTTAGCTATATTCAGGACTTGGTCGGATTTATATCGCTTGCTACAGGATTTTCGCCCATGCTGATGGTGTTATTACCGATTATCGGTAGTGCGCTATTGGGTGGTTATTTGATAAAACGCCAGATGTAGAAAGACAGTTGGTCATACAAAACAAAAAGCACGCTAGATCTATTTTAGCGTGCTTTTTTATGACGATCTTTTATGGTTGGATGCTGAAGACTAATCTTTGGTCGCCATAGTAATCGTATAGGTTTTGCCCTGCTTGATTTTTTCGCTATTACCGAACACTTCGGTAAACGAGCGCTTCATAAACTGACGTAAGCCATTGATCGTCACCACATAAAAACGCCCACCTTGACGCATGCGGGCATAAGCATCGAGGAAATACAGATAATGCTGCTCTTTACCGACTTTGGCAGGCAAGTTTGACATCACAAGGCTAAAGTCTTTGTCGGCTG
Organism: Psychrobacter sp. PSP; assembly: GCF_024085615.1. Lineage (NCBI taxonomy): Bacteria > Pseudomonadati > Pseudomonadota > Gammaproteobacteria > Moraxellales > Moraxellaceae > Psychrobacter > Psychrobacter sp. PSP. The sequence goes on along the minus strand of NZ_JABLTF010000017.1, from coordinate 129,858 downwards.
CCACATGATTAAAGCCATTGGATAAATGCACATCGACGTTTTTTAGACCATTTTTTTCGCAGTTACGGCGCGCATATTCTACCGCCATAAAATCTTTATCAATCAAAGTATGCTGACCGTTTGGACATTCGCGCGCCGCCGTCATGCCAAGCACACCATAGCCACAGCCCAAGTCGATTGAATCATCATCTTCTTGGAAATCTACATAATCAAGCAGCATCAAACTGCCATCATCGAGCTTTTGCGGTGAAAAAATACCCCACGTGGTTGCAAAATCAAACGGCTTACCTAGTACGTCATCCGTAAAATGTATATCTTCGCGCCAGTGTTTGGCTTTTTTGAGGAGGTCGGCAGGGGGACGGTGGTTTGTAGAGTGGCTCATGGGATTCTCAAATAATAGATAGGTAAAAGGTTAATAAGCTATGGCAGGTATTGTAGCGAGAAAAGGGTAGGTTTGCAGCTATGGATTACAAACGTTTTTCAGTCAAACTGCTAAAAAAATATTGATACTATTAAAAGATAAATTATGCTTTTATCAAAATAGGTAAGTGCACAAATCCTACAGCGGTGACTCAAAGGACAATAATGTGACAAATAATCTTAATAAAGATTGGACACCAACATTCGGTACCGTCTATACATGGTTTGCCATGGATAAAAATGGACGGATTGCCGTTCTGGTGAATAACTGCTGGGGTAACCTACCGCAGTCAGTTTTAAATATCCCTAACGCTGAGCTATTGTTAGATGACTTAAATGAATACATGTGGGAGGAGTCAAAAACATATACGAACTATCCGCAGGATAAAGCGGGAGAGCTAATAGTGGATCTATATTCTTATTGGAGTAATAAGGATAGGTACCGCAAAAAAGTTTCGATAAGCACTGTCGGTAAAATTGGAAAATGGCATGGATACATTATTGACTTGTACTGCTTTTTCGAAAACAAAATGATGAGTCGCAATAAGATTACTAAAGAATTAACTGCTGAGCTTAAGCGAATAAAAAATTACAGTGATGCGAATTTATCGGTAAATAAAGGTTGCTTTTTATATTTTGCAGTAGACGGGTACAATGAAGGTGATGACTATCCAGTAGGCTATGAGGGTGCGACCAAAATGGGCGATTATTACCGTTATCTTGTACCTACAATCTACGCATCTATTGAGGATTTTCCACAAGCGCTTTGGCACGGTATAGCCGTTTCAGACACCCTAGACTTTACCAAAGATAGAGTCCTTGATAATAATAAGATCAATACCTATTTTACTAGGAATTATCAAATCACTAACTAACTCATAACCCTTATTATGCGCTTAATGATAGTAATCCGAAGGCGACCAGTTTGTTATCGACCAAACCCAGACTGATACCATTATCAGTACTATAGTCGGTTCACTATAAAATCGATACAATAAGATTAAACGCTATTTTTCGCAGCCTCTGGAGACATAGTCACAGCAAGCAAGAAAAATAGCGTTTAATCAAATGAATTTATTATCCTGTATCGTTTTTATTTAGACTTAACTATAACAGTACTTCCATTATAGTTTCTTAATAATAAGCTTTCTGAATAATTAATTTTATGAATGTTGAGAGATGTGAAAATAATTTTTTGGTCTATAGGCGTATATTCAAAAGGCTCTCTGTAGTAATGAATCTTTTGATGGTCAAAAGTAAAACCTATCACTACACTGTTTAGAAGATAAAATTGTAAAACACCATAAGAGTATATTTCGTAATTTTTACCTTTCTGTGGCTCATATTCTATAGGCTCGCCAAAAATATTTATAACCTTACTCTTATTCGCTTTTAACGCTAAACCATTGAATTTTTTTTGTTACTAAGAATTCTTCAATATTTTGAAGCGATACTGTCACTACTCAACCTCATTGATCGCTTACTACACACAACGTCTACAAACTTGCTATTACCACATACGGATAAATTTCCGTAAATAAAATAATTTCTAGACTACTCCCCCAAACGTTTCTTTAACACATGATCAAACACAAACGGCCCAAAGGGTAAAAACGAGCCAAGCACACCAGCAGGGAGCGCCCACAGCGGCATTTTGATTTTATGTGCCGTGATAAAGAGCACCACAATATAAGCGATGAACAACACTCCATGCACAGGCCCGACGTAGCCCACCATTTCAGGCATATTCAGCATATATTTGAGTGGCATGGCGATACCCAGTAGCAGCAAAAAAGACGTGCCTTCCAAATAACCCATCACGGTCAGTTTTTTTAGCGCAAATGCTTGTGCGTTAGTGAGAGTGGGCTTGGATGATGGTTGAGATTGCGGCACAGTATGATCCTTTGCTGATGAGTCAATATATAAATTAAGCGCTCGCGCTAACCACGTGGATGATGCACCGCATGCAATTGCTGCAATCTTGCCGTCGCTACATGGGTATAAATCTGTGTGGTAGACAAATCACTATGACCAAGCAATAGCTGTACACTACGCAGATCGGCGCCATGATTGAGCAAATGCGTGGCAAAGGCATGGCGCAGCGTATGCGGTGATAGTTCCTTGTCGATACTGGCTACTTTGGCGTAACGCTTGATAAGATACCAAAAGTTCTGCCGCGTCATATAGCCGCCTTGCGCGGTCAAAAACACTGCTTGGCAATTGCCAGATTTTAGATGGGCAATCAGATCGCCGCGCCCATGAGACAGATAATCTTCTAGCGCATCGCTGGCGTATTCACCGAGTGGCACCAGTCGGGTTTTATTGCCTTTACCTGTGATTTGTAGCCAGCCTGCGTTTAGATTGACTTGTTCAAGTGACAGATTAATCAGCTCACTGACGCGCAAACCGCAGGCATAGAGCACTTCTAGCATCGCTTTGTCACGCAATCCAAGCGCCGTACTGGTATCAGGTGCGGCAAGGAGATTATCGACATCAGCCTCGGCCAAATCCTTTGGTAACGGGCGTCCAAGCTTTGGGCTTTTGATACGCTCGCAGGGATTGTCTTCGCGCAGATTGCTCGCTATCATCCATAAATAGAACTGACGCAGACTTGAGAGCATACGCGCTTGGGTGCGTGGGGTTTTACCATCTTGGGCAAGCAGCGAAAGGCAGTGCAGCACATCATCAGGCTGCCAGCGGGTCAGGGCGAGTGGGTTGGTCAACTCACAAGAACGCAAGTCGCGCACATACGCATTACGGGTACGCGTCGCCAAACCACGTGCTAGCATGGCTTGACGAAACTCAGTCATATAAGACGGTTCATCATCGACTGCCAGCGCTTTGGGCTGACGCTGTTGTACGGCGCGGTCACGACTCATAAGATGCTCGGATATAGGTCAGATATAAGTTAACCACTTTTTTTCTTCACCACATAACGATACAGCGTCGCGCTTGCTGGCATGGTGTCATCGCCATCAATAGTGATTTCATCAGGGTCAGCGTCTAGGTTGATGTTTTCTGCCAGTGTTTCTTGAGTCATCAGCTCATGACCCAGATGACGACAGAAATTTGGAATGTCGCGAGTGGTAGCAGGGTCAGTGGCCAGTATCTCAATCACCTCACCGCTATCTGCTTTTCGGATGACTCGGTGCAGCATCATCACAGGCTCAGGACAGATCAGCCCCTGCGTGTCTAGATGATGGTCGATGGTCGTATCTGGTATAGAAGTAGTCATAGTCATTATCGTAAAGCTAAGTAGGTAGGTTAAAGAATGGATCGTTTGTTTAATCACTTACTGAGGTGTACTGTCTAGATCGTCTACGGCTGTTGTCTCTTTGTCAGTATTTGCCACGTCTAAGAAGTTAAAAAAGCGCTTAAAACTGACTTTGAATAAAAATGCCACACCCAACCAACAGGACAGTCCTAACCATGCCGTATCAGCAAATAATAAGCCACCGATCAATATGATGGTCGATACGCCAATACTCATGGCAATCATCGAGGGTTGGTTTAAGCGATAACGATAAACCACAAAAGCATCATAAAGCGTAATGGGAATGGTCAATGCAACCAAGGCATAGGGCAGATTGTAAAACAGTTGATACAGTAGTTGATTATCATGAAATGTCTTGATACTGGCAATAGTACCAAAGACCGTAAATGCGAAAATAGCAGCATAAATCAGGTAAATCGCTATCTGATTTGCACGCTGCGCGCCTCTAATACGAGCAATAGCAAGCGGAGCAAAACCAGATTGCGACTTAGTATGCAAGTCTTGGTCTAGGGCAGTGGTCATAGTAATCAGTCATTTATCTGTGAGTAGGTACGATGTAGCAAAATGGTGCGACAGAAATAACAGTTTCTTCTACCTATCTGCCTAATTAGTCTGCTTTGACCGCATCAATAGCGATACTACTATTTGGATCCGCAAAGTAAGTCGACATCAGGATACAAGCAGAGATATCATCAATCGGATCACGTTCATGCTTGATCCAGCCGTTGTCCCATGCGATTTCTCTTGCTTCGATAGAGGTTAAACGCTCATCACATAATGATACGGTCACTGGCAGATGCTGCTCCATAATTCTATGCGCCAGCCGCCGCGCGAATTTATGTGCGCGTTTTGAGAGCATGGAGCTGCTACCATCCATATTAAGTGGCAGGCCGACCACGACTTGTGCCACGCCCCAGACTTTGATAATACCGATGAGGTTGTCCCAGTCGGGCTGACCATTATTCATCGCCAAGATGTCAAAAGCGCGTGCGGTTTGGGTCAAGCTATTACCGAGTGCCATGCCCATTTTTTTGACACCATAATCTAGCGCCAAAATAAGATGCGGTTTGATCTTTGGTTCAATGGCATCAATCTCAATGTCACTCATATTGCCACTAACCTTGCCATTAGTGTCAATGTCATCATCAATGGTATCTTCATCATTTGCTATAAAAGGGCTATATACCATATTAAAGGCTATCCTTTTTTATCTGTATTCATAGAGCATGTGCTATTAAGCATGACCGATGTCACTGCTAAGATAGTCAAAGTTGACGCCGATTTTGTCAGCGGCGATTTGCCAGCGCTCTTCGAACGGCGTATCAAACAATAAAGTCAGATCGGCAGGGCAGACGAGCCAATCACCATTACCCAGTTCTTGGTCTAACTGTTTTTTGCCCCAGCTGGCATGACCCAAGCACAGTTGATAGTGACCGACACCTTGACCTGCCGCGATACGCTTTAGAATATCTTGGCTGGTGGTGATGCAGACATTCTCTGAAATCGCAAAAGAAGACGCCCATTCAGGCTGACCTGTATGCAGCACAAAGCCCACCTCAGGATACATAGGGCCACCTTCTAACGCCACATCTTCCATCACTTGCGGATTAGTCACTTCAATATCTAAATCTTCTAGCAGTTTACCCACTCGCGCCTGCTCTAACGGACGATTGACCATTAGACCTAGCGCACCATGCTTATCATGGCGGCAGATATAAATGAGCGCCTGCTCAAACCTTGGGTCTGACAGCTCTGGCGCCGCAATTAAGAAGTGATGGGTCAAATTGGTATTAGGCATAGAAACAAACACAACCGAATAGTAAGGGTGAGAGACCACTATATGGTGATAACCAGTAGAAAAGCAAGATTCACTCCAACTGCTATTGATAGCCACAAAGATTTAACAAGTACTTTTTTGATGAATCGTGCTGGATGATTTAACGACAATTAATGTGTCATTTGACATCAGACAGCAAGCTACGAGCATGATCGCGAGTCACATCAGTGATCGTAACGCCACCAGACATACGCGCCAGCTCATCTACTTGCGCGCTGCCTGTCAGTATTATCAGTTCACTTTCGGTCTGTTCTTGATGGTGCTTTTGTACCAAGATATGTTGGTGCGCTTGCGCCGCGACTTGTGCTTGGTGAGTGATCGCGAGCAATTGCTGCGTTTGCCCAAGCGCGCGTAGTAGCTCGCCGACCACCTGCGCCGTACCGCCGCTGATACCGACATCGACTTCATCGAATACGAGCATGGGTTTGGCAGCGTTGTTATCAGCGTTGGTTGCTTGCAAGACTTGCATGACCAGCGCCATTCGTGACAGCTCACCACCTGAGGCGATTTTATGCAGTGGCTGCATGGGCATACCGACATTGGCACTGAACAATAAATCAATATCGTAGCAGCCATGTGCATTGTACTGGCTAGGCTCTGTCTTTTTGGTAAAAACGAACTCGCAGCGCGCATTGGGTAAGGCAAGCGGTTGTAGTTGTTCTATAAGCTGTTTACTAATGGTTGGTGCCGCTTTTGTACGCTCTTGATTTAGCTGTGTGGCCAGTGCTAGATAATCCTGCCAAGCTTGCTCAATTTGCTCGGCCATCGCATCACTGCTCGGCTCGTTTTCTAACTGTTCTAATTGCTCTTGCCAAGCTTTTGCTTCATCAATCAAATCGCTCGCTGGCAAGTTGTACTTACGTGATAAGCGATGACCTAAACTGATGAGATTGTCTAATGCTTGTAAGCGCTCAGGGTCGGGCAGTTGCTGCTCGGCATAATCTGACAGTAGCACCGTCACCTCGGTGATTTGTTGCTGCGCCAAATGCAGCTGCTCAGAGGCTTGCTCAAAGGTTTGGCTGACACCAACTTGATGATCGCAAAGTTTGATTACTTGCCCGAGCAAGGTCATTACATCTGGCTCATCGGTATCATTGTCGAGCAGATGCAGGCCATGACTGGCTTCCATCATCAAAGCTTCAATATTAGAGAGCTCCTCGTGCTCAGATTCAACTTCTGCATAGTCCACAGCCAATAGAGGGGTGATGTCTGCCAGTTGGCTTTGTAAAAGTTGAATACGGTCTTGACGCTGAGCCTCGCGACTTGCAATATCATCAGCGCGACGCTTTAGCTGCTGATACTGCTGATAGCTACTGGCTGTCTGACGCGTGAGTGGCGTTATTTGTGCCATCTCATCGAGCCAATTCACCACAAACTGCGGCTTAAGTAAGGCTTGCTGAGCATGTTGGCTATGAATATTGACCAGTAATGCGCCCAAGCTTTTTAGCTCAGCCAAACTGGCAGGCGAACCATTCAGCCATGCTTTTGAGCGACCAGTATTGCTCAGCTGCCGCCGAATAAGTACTTCAGGCTCGTCTAGCGCCCGATCATTCTTGGCAAACCATTCGGCAATGACGCTGTTGTTGTGTACATCAAACTGAGCATAAATCTCTGCGTTGTCTGCGCCATGTCTGACCATCGCGCTGTCTGCGCGTGCACCTACACACAAGGATAGTGCATCCAGCAATAACGACTTGCCAGCCCCTGTTTCACCAGTGATGACATTGAAGCCTTCAGCGACACTCAGCTCATGCTGAGCGATCAACGCAAACTGATGTAAAGTTAATGATACTAGCATCAACGCCTCTCATGACAGACAATGAACTTCATATAAATCTTAAGAAGCCATCTATAAAATAAGATAAATAAAGCAATGAATTTATCTATTTAACGACACTAAATAGATAAATATTGTAGGCAAACAGTATGGTGCTAAATGTGCTCAAATACAAACATTAAGGGAGTGTATAATCGAATTTGTGATTGGAAGATTACCACAAAATTATCAAGAACTGGCAATGAGTAATCGCTGTAATATCAATCATTAAGAGGGTTGATTATAGCAAAATTATGTCTATATACTAAGCGCGATTTCGGACAAAATTCATAAAAATAGACCCAGTATAATGATGTGTTAATGGCATAAAAGCAGATAAATAAGTCTATCTAAGCTTAGCATCAAACAGTATTTTCCTAGTCGCTTTAACAAACTTTATAGAGATAATGTGGTAGCATAATCTCACATAATGATAAAATCTTCTTGTTATATTGATGACATACGGTGCATGATAACGAGTCATGATTTTGTAAAATTACAGGCGTATAGTGAGAAGAGTATGCCAATCAGTCATTATTCCAAAGCGTTTTCATAGAACCTGTGGCTACTCTTAGCACGCAGATATCTAGTAGAGAAGGATACCGCACTCAGTGCAGAGAGGTGTGTTGATGACGCGGCTCTAGCGGTAACCAGTTACTTATTTTTTAGTTTTACCATAATTATTTGATAAGGAAGCCACTATGACAGCGGCGCAATTTACTAACGTAACAGTTAATGCCCAAGCGACAGTATCTTATGATGGTCGCTGTTCCAGCCATACCATTATGTTTGAAGACGGTCGTCACAAAACCTTGGGTGTGATCTTACCTTGTGATAACTTGGTCGAGCATTATCACTTTAGCACCAATACATCCGAGCGTATCGAAATCACCGGCGGCGAGTGTGAAGTGAAAATTAATGGTGATGACGAGTTTAGCTACTACCGTGCTGGTCAATCGTTTGTTGTCGAAGGCAATAGCGGTTTCAATCTACGTACCGAAGAAATCGTCCAGTATGTCTGCCATTTAGAAGGTTGATATTATCAACAATGCGATTAAGTTAACATTGGCTGCAATTAAGCTAGCATCATCAGTGAACAGCTAACGCCATCAAATATTAATGACCAAACAATAAACAATATCAGATTGGTATTGTTTATTTCTGTTTTTAGTGCTGACTTAATCGCTCCCTCATTGCCAACGAGTTGCAGTGCTCAATGCCAATGACATTCTTCTTATTCCATCGCTTAGCGCGATATCCACCTAATACTTAATAGGCCTGTTATGGCAAAACCCATTTATTTTTACGGCATTCATGCCATTGATGCGTTACTTAAACACCGCCCTTTGGATGGTCTTAGCTTGTTTGTGCAACAGGGACGCGAGAGTGACAGCCATGTACAAGCCATTATGGCTGAGGCGGAAGCTAATGGTATCAGTATCCAGCCGACCCAAAAAGATAAGCTGACACAGCTATGTGGTAGCCCGCAGCATCAAGGCGTGGTACTCAATGCTCGTCCGCTAGGTTTTGCTGATGAAGGTCTGCTTGATACCATTATTGGTCGCGAACAGTGCTTATTGTTAGTGCTAGATCAAATCACAGACGCACATAACTTTGGCGCTTGCTTGCGCACAGCCGTAGCAATGGGTGTGGACGCCGTGGTTTGTCCGAAGCACCATGCAGCAAGCCTGACGCCCACAGTCGCTAAAGTATCTGTTGGGGCCGCAGAGATGATGCCGATTATTAGTGTCACCAATTTGGCACGTACACTTTCGCACATCAAAAACGCAGGAGTATTTGTGTTTGGTACGGCGCTCAATGCCGATGCGAAGCCTATCCATGCCGCTGATCTGACTGGCAAAACAGCCATCATTATGGGGTCAGAAGGAGAGGGGATGCGCCGCCTGACAATGGAGAGCTGCGATGAGCTGGTTTATATTCCGATGTCAGGAAACGAGCATGGCAACCTACAAAGCTTAAACGTAAGCGTCGCTACTGGTATGGCACTGTATGAGGTTAATCGCCAGCGAACTTTAGCTGCTGGGCAAGCTTAAGGTACTCTTGGTGTAGGGGTTCTAGCTGTAAGTATAGAGAGGCAAGGTCGCTCTCGTTAAGTATGATATCGTCTGCATGACGATTGCGCTCTTCACGACTAAGCTGGTTGGTCATAATGGCTTTGATTTTTTGAATACTTTGATCATCACGCTGACTGGCACGCGCAAGCTGCGTGTCTTCGGTGGCATCCATCACAAGGATACGTTGGCATAAATTGGCAAGACCCGCTTCTGCTCCCTCAATGAGTAGGGGTGCGGACAATACCACATAAGCTGAGGTGCTAGACTCTAACTGTGCTTTGGCTGTCTCACGTATCGCTGGATGCGTGATCGCCTCAAGCTCAATAAGCGCTTCAGGGTTTGCAAATACGTGCGTGCGTACAGCGGCCCTATCCATTGACCCATCATCATTTAATACCCAATCGCCAAACCGTTTTTGGATTTTGCGCAGAGTATCGCTGCCTTTAGTAACGATCTCATGAGCGATCACATCGGCATCGATAATATCAATCCCTTGCTCAGAAAACCAAGCACTAGCAGCGGATTTGCCACTACCGATCCCGCCTGTTAAACCAACGACGAGCGTCTTGTTTTTTGTCTGTAGTTTCTGTGGTTGACGCGAATAAGATTGTGCGGCTTTATTTGACATAATGATGGCTTATTTGACAGAGGTAGTAAAAGCAGTGACTAATGAAGAAATTGCTTATCAGTAATTATGCTTATAGATTAGGGTAAAAAGCTTACTATCAAGACTCAGTAAGTATACATACCAAGATACCAGCTGACGATATCTGAGCCGTATAATAAAGCAACAATACCTGCGACAGCAATGTAAGGACCAAAGGCAAAAGGCCTGCTCTCACCTTGTTTTTTCATCAAGATTATTCCGACGATCGACCCAAGCAAGGATGACAATAAAATAATTAATGGCAACATCATGGGCCCGAGCCAAGCACCTAATACTGCTAGTAATTTAAAATCACCTTGTCCCATCCCATGTTTCTTAGTGATTAAGTAGAATACTTTAACGACGATCCAGAGTGATAAAAATCCGAAGAGTAAACCCCATATCGACTGCGTTGGTGAGACAAACCAGCCTTGTGAGTTGACGGCCAATCCTAGACCTGCTAGTGGAAAAGTCAGGCGATCGGGTAGTAGCTGCGTATCAAAATCAATACCGGTTAGAGCCACTAGTGTCCACACTAAAACGAGCGCTGACAATCCAGTTGCATTGACGCCGAATTTGTAGATCACGAGCACCGATAGTAAAGCGGTTACTAACTCAACTACAGGATAACGCAAACCAATCGCAGCTTTGCAGTTTGAGCAGCGCCCTTTTAGTGCCAGCCAGCTGATTAAGGGTATGTTTTCATACCATCTGATCTTATGAGCGCAATGGGGGCAGCGTGAGGCAGGTCGACTCAAAGTAATGGGTTGGTCAGTAGCCACGACATTCGCTATAGGTAACGTATGCTCGCGTGGCATATCGGCCTGTTCGATCATAAATTGGCTACATTCTTGTCGCCAACCGTAAATCATCATAAGTGGGATACGATGAATCACAACATTTAAAAAACTGCCAACACAAAGACCTAACAAACCAAATACGACCAAGGCTAGAGCTATATTTTCTTGTAGTAACTGTATGAATTGCATTAAACCATTATCCTACGACTGAGCCCATTTGGAAGATTGGTAAGTACATCGCAATGACCAGACCACCAACTAATACACCCAGTACAGCCATGATCATAGGTTCCATTAAGCTGGTCAAACCATCAACGGCATTGTCGACTTCGTTTTCGTAGTAGACAGCGACTTTATCTAGCATTTCTTCCAAGCTACCAGACTCTTCGCCGATACCCACCATTTGAATAACGAGACTTGGGAATAAATTGGTTGAACGTATGGAGAACTGTAGTTGCTGACCAGTAGAAACGTCATTTTTGACCTGTTGAGTGGCATTATAAAACACGACATTGTTGGTCGCACCAGCAGTAGAATCTAGCGCATCAATGAGAGGTACACCAGCGGCAAAAGTGGTAGATAGGGTACGAGCAAAGCGCGCAATAATTGCTTGGTAAGCAATATTGCCAAAAATTGGTGCTTTTAGTACCGCACGGTCTAAAAAGTCACGGAATTTTTTAGAGCGTTTTTTGGCTTCTGAAAATCCGATAATAGCCCCACCGATAAAAATAATTAAAATAAACCACCATGCTTTCATCCACTCAGACATACCCACTACCATTTGAGTAAAAGCAGGTAGCTCTGCGCCAAATGACTCAAATAGGTCTGAAAATACAGGCACGACTTTTATTAGTAGAATCATAGTAACGATAATGGCAACTACGATGACAGCAATCGGATATTTCATTGCTTTCTTAATCTTTGCTTTTAGTAGTTCGCTTTTTTCTTTGTAAGTCGCTACACGCTCAAGCATGGTCTCTAGCGCACCCGATTGCTCACCCGATTCGACAAGTGAGCAGAATAGATCATCAAAGTAACGAGGGTGTTTACGTAGGGCGGAAGCAAAGGTGCCACCTGCTTCGATATCAGCTTTGATTTGTAGCACCAAGTCTTTCATACTCGGATTATCAAGCGAATCTGCTACAATTTCAAAAGATTGAGTCAGCGGGACACCTGCTTTCATCATCGTTGCCAATTGTCGCGCAAAAATCGCAATATCAATGGCTTTAATTGGTTTTTTGAAGGTGTAGAGCGGTTTTGGTTTCTTCTTGATACCTTTAACCGTGATCCCTTGCTTGCGTAAAGTAGCTTTGGCTAACTCTAAGCTACGACTAGTGGTTTCGCCTTTCACCTTTTGCCCGCGCCGGTTTACGCCATCATAGACAAAGTCCAACAGCATGTCAGTCTTAGCTTTTGCCATATTACTACCCTCGAGATTGTCTAATATAGATATTGCAAACATAAAGCAGAATACCAGACAAAATTGTTGGCTGGTATACTTTATTTTAGCGCAAAAAACCAGTGCCTATCTGTTTTATTTTTAAGTATATCTATTAGATAGTATTTCTACGTTAGGAGCCTTTAGAAAGAAAAATACTAGAAGATTAGGGCGTGTTGAACATTCGACCATGGCACTGACAGCGACTATTTTTTAGGCGATTCGATGTTAAAAATAATAAGTTTAGTCACTCTAAGCGCTTATTTTTAACGATGAAGCGGCAAAAAAGAGTCCTGTCCCCTGCTTTTATCGTTGGGGCTGATGCTAAAATTGCCCCATACTGCGTTACAAATCTCGCTAAGGCATCTGCATTATCGTCGCTTTGTGCCTTGTCTGGAACAATTTTAGCGATCAGCAGTGCCTATTTGCGAATGTTCAACACGCCCTAATAGTTGCATATACGACTTAATGCTTATGCTACTTATTCAGAAGTAACGCGCATCATTTCTTGAATACTAGTGACACCTTGCAGAACTTTTAAGACCCCAGAACGGCGTAGATCTCGAAAACCATTTTTGAGCGCCGCATCTTTGATATCTATGGCATTGCCATCTTCCATAATGATACGTGAGATGTCGGGGCTGACCTTCATTACCTCATAAATACCTACACGGCCTTTATAACCTTCACGGCACTCATTGCAGCCCACTGGCTCATAAATCACGTTGTCTGGATTATCCAAATCTGCATCAGTAAAACCAATCTCTAGCAAACTTTGACGAGGGATATTGATCGGTTTTTTACAGTTATTGCACAGTCGCCGCGCCAAACGTTGCGCAATGACTAAGTTGACTGACGTTGCAATGTTAAAAGACGCCACTCCCATATTACGCAAACGCGTTAATGTCTCGGGTGCTGAATTGGTATGTAGGGTGGAGAGTACCATATGCCCTGTTTGTGCCGCTTTAATAGCGATCTCGGCAGTCTCCAAGTCACGAATCTCACCAACCATGACAATATCAGGATCTTGACGCAAAAAAGACTTGAGCGCATTAGCAAAGGTTAGGCCGACCTTAGCGTTGACATTGACCTGATTGATACCTTCAAGGTTAATCTCCACAGGGTCTTCGGCGGTTGAAATATTGGTGGCACCAGTGTTTAAGATATTGATACCTGTGTAAAGAGAGACTGTCTTACCAGAACCAGTAGGGCCAGTAATCAGTAGCATACCTTGCGGTTTGTGCAGCGCTTCTAAAAACATCTCCTGCTGATCAGGTTCATACCCTAGCGCATCAATACCAAGCATGGCTGATGAAGGATCTAGGATACGCAAAACGATTTTTTCACCGAATAAGGTTGGTAATGAGTTTACCCGGAAATCGATGGCTTTGGTCTTAGAGATTTTGAGCTTGATACGACCATCTTGTGGTATTCTGCGCTCTGAGATATCCATCTGTGACATGACTTTTAGACGAGCCGCAATTTTGCCAGCGAGCTGCACTGGCGGACTGGCCATCTTTTGCATCACGCCATCAACACGAAAACGTACTCGGAAAGATTTTTCGTAAGGCTCAAAGTGCAAATCAGAGGCACCCATGCGAATAGCATCGACCAACATTTTATTGACGAATTTTACAACAGGTGCTTCATCGACCCCATCATTAAGTTTGGTTGTCCCTTCGTCCTGATCGTCATCACCATCTTCAAAACCAACATTTAAGTCACTGTCAGAGAAGCTGTCAAAGCTCTGCATCGTATCAACGTAAACGCTTTCGATACGCTTTTTTAGCTTGTTTTCTTCAACAACAATCGTTTCGATAGACAAGCGAGAATTAAAGGCAATAGCATCAATAGCATCAACACGAGTTGGATCACTAAGCGCTACAAATAAGCGTTGGCCGCGCTTGAATAATGGCAATGCATTAAACTTACGGACGATTTTTTCATCGACTAAGTCCTTTGGAATGACATCAGTGCTGAGCGCATCGAGATCGAACAAAGGATCGCCAAAGGCTTGTGATAACATTTGAGCAAGGTGATAAGAATCAGCCAGTTTATTGTCTACAAGGTACGGCACCAATCCGATTTTCTGCTCCTGCGACTCAATCTGTGCCGTTTTCATATTTGCTTCGCTAACGACACCATCACTGATGAGCTGCTGCGCTAGACCACCATATTTACTGGTTGTAATAGACATTATGACCTCTCCTTGATAAAGGGTTTGCACACCGCTTTAGAATACAGACTACTATATATGCTTTAATATATTTGCGGTAATGGATACGTATTTTGATTCAGCAAGTTATTTCTACTTCTTTCGTAATAACTTAGAGAGCATTTAATAATTTTTAATTTCTGTTAGACACAATATACGACTTGACTTTATTTTAGTTTAAAGGCTTTCTACAAATGATTAAACAATCAATACATCAAAATCTCTGTTTTTAGTTGTCATTTTTGAACATAGGTATTGAAAAGCACCGCTGCTTCTGGCAGCACACTACTATAGCACTTACGAATTATTTGTTATACTGGCGCGCATATGAGCCGAATTGGCGCGAATACATGAGACAAGGTAAATAAGTATGCAAGCTTGGGTGATCGGTAATTGGAAGCAGAATCCAGCAACTAGCCATGATGTTGATGCGCTGTTAAATGACCTGCTGACTAAGGTTGATGCTAAAAATCAAGCTAAAACGCCAACCTCTAGTAGTCAATGCAAATTGATGGTAGCACCAAGCTGTATTCATTTGGCCGCAGTCAGTGCACGCTTAGCAAATACTTCAATAGTCAGCGCCGCTCAAGACGTGAGCGCTCATAGTGCAAGAACAGGCGCTTACACCGGAGACTGCTCAGCACAGCAAGTCGCAGATACAGGAGCTACTTGGACGATACTTGGTCACTCTGAGCGTCGCCAGTATCATAAAGAATCTCATGACTGTCTAATAAATAAACTGTCTCATGCGTTTTCTCAAAATCTTGGTGTGGTGTTCTGTATCGGCGAAACGCAAGAACAGTATGATAATGGTCAAACACTTGACGTTATCAATGAACAACTCTCAGTGATTAAAGATATGCTTGTTCAGCAACCAGATTTAGCAGCATCGTTATCTGAAAAGCTACTCGTCGCTTACGAACCTGTCTGGGCAATTGGTACAGGTAAAGTACCGACTGTGGCAGAAGTGAGTAAGACTCATCAACATATCAAGCAAACCGTTGCGGGCTTTGCTGATATGGCCGATACAGTCACCGTCTTATACGGTGGTAGCGTTAATGCTGATAATGCTGATAGCTTTGCTTCTGACTCTATGATTGATGGCGCATTGGTTGGCGGTGCCTCATTGAAAGCAGATAGCTTCTTAGCGATCGCTGATGCTTTTAGTCAAGCGAATGCTTAATCGAATAAATAACGCTCAGATATCAGTATCATAGCTGATAGACAGTATGGTTTTATCAGTTGGTAAAAGTAGGTTTAACAGTACCCTTGCAATCGTGTACAATGCGCCTTATTTATATAATCGATTTGGTATCATCAGATGCTAGTCATTATTTTTATTAACCTTATGTTTTATTTTCCGTTATCAGTCGTCATTACGCGGCAAAAGAGGCCACCATGTTTACGTTTATATTAGCCCTGCATATTATCGTGGCCATTGCCATGATCGGCTTGATTTTGATACAGCATGGTAAAGGGGCAGATGCTGGGGCTTCTTTTGGTGCCGGCTCATCAGGTACCGTATTTGGCGCGGCGGGAACTGCTAACTTTTTGACGCGTGCGACTGCAGTATTGACGGTCATATTCTTTATTACCAGTATGACGTTGGCGGTGCATGCCCGTAAGCAGGCTGAAGATCAGTTTCGTCTAGATGCGCCAGTTTCAGCACCGCAAACGCCGCGTCCATTGACGCAAAATCCTGAATAAGTGGCTTTTGAGTAGTCAGCGCTTGCTATTTTGGTAGGTTACATTTACAATGCTTTTCTGTTTTCGCAAGTCCTTATCTATTAATGCCTACCTTACGCATTATATATAGTAGATAGGAAGTTAGAGAACAGGGTGGTAAAATGCGATTGTGGTGGAATGGTAGACACGCCATCTTGAGGGGGTGGTGGCGAAAGCTGTGGGGGTTCAAGTCCCCCCAATCGCACCAAGTTTCACAGACGCCGCATAGCGTCAGGTTGGATTTTTTAGTAGCAACCACTTAATTTATAATTATTTTAAATAAAGTGTTGACACTTCTACATTATCTCCCTATAATATGCGTTCTAGATTGATGCGGGGTGGAGCAGTCTGGTAGCTCGTCGGGCTCATAACCCGAAGGTCGTTGGTTCAAATCCAGCCCCCGCTACCACTTTTTATACTGATGTCTTGTACACTAAATTTGTCAGTACCGATTAACCCACCATAATGTTTGTGGGTTTTTTTGTATCTGAAGGTCAGTGTTATCGCGGTATCTATCCTACTTATGCTAAGCTCTAGGTCTATAGAGTACGATATTACTCGTCACTGGTCATCATCGGCCGCCACTGGCACGATGCTCCTTAAGCAACACTATCTTTTATTCCTCACGCTTTTATCGATAGTAGTGCTTTATAACTAATAAAAGCATTGTTTGGCTGAGCTTGATGTTTTTTAGGCTCGTCCCTATATAAACGCACAACATCTGTTATATGTTTGTGGTTTACCATTATATAATGACCGTAATTCTTACTATATATAAGTACGAAAAGAGCAAAGCTTTGATACGGTTTACTAAGTACGATAGATAAGCGAATAGGAAAATACAAAGAGATTATGAAGCTTTCGACTAAAGTTGCAGAACTGACTAATATTATTGCCCCTGCTGTGGCCGCTTGCGATGTGTCGCTATGGGGTATAGAATTTGCGCCACAAGGCCGTCGCTCTTTATTGCGTATTTATATTGAGGCATTGCCAGAAGAGCAAGCCCAAGATAAGCACGTTACTATCGAAGACTGTGCCGCAGTGAACCATCAAGTAAGCGGTATCTTAGAAGTTCATGATCCTATCGCTGGTGAATATATTTTAGAAGTGTCTTCACCTGGTTTTGACCGTGCATTTTTCTCAGATGAGCAGATGCATGCCTATGTGGGTCAAACAGTAAGCTTACGTTTGATTCAAGCTATCGGCACAGGTGATCAAAAACGTCGTAAAGCAACAGGTACATTAGATAGTATCGATGATAAAGTTTTAAAACTGACGTCAAGCGATGGTGAGCAGTTTGAGATTGCATTAAGTAATATTGATAAAGCCAACTTAGT
Source organism: Psychrobacter sp. PSP (assembly GCF_024085615.1). Classification (NCBI taxonomy): domain Bacteria; kingdom Pseudomonadati; phylum Pseudomonadota; class Gammaproteobacteria; order Moraxellales; family Moraxellaceae; genus Psychrobacter; species Psychrobacter sp. PSP. The sequence continues at coordinate 112,275 of NZ_JABLTF010000017.1, read as the reverse complement.
TTACGAAGATGCCTAACGACATATTATTAGGCAGCTGCTCATAGATCAGCAGTGTCATCTTCAAATAGCTTATGTGGCTTATAGTAACTATATGATAGCAACACCCAAATTATAAAATTTAAGTCAATCAAAAAATGATAGGACAGGTATAGCATGAGTCGTGAAATCTTAACGGTAGTAGAAACTGTCAGTAATGAAAAGGGCTTAAATCCTGAAGACATCTTTGAAGCCATAGAAGACGCTTTGGTGGTATCGACCAAGAAAAAAGTATATACTGAGCAGCCAGAAGTGGCTGTGCGAGTAGCTATTGACCGTGCAACTGGCGATTATGACACTTATCGTTATTGGACCGTGGTTGCAGATGAAGACCATGAAATGCCTGCTTGTCAGCTTGCTATCACAGATCTTGATCAAGAAGAATGGTCAATTGGTGATATCAAAGAAGAGCAAATCGAATCGATTGAATTTGGTCGTATTGCAGCCACTCAAGCAAAGCAGGTCATCATCCAAAAAATCCGTGAAGCTGAGCGCGCACTTGTGGCAGACGCTTTTGAGCCGCGTGTTGGTGAAATGATGTATGGCGAAGTCAAGAAACAGACACGTGATGGCTATATCATCGACTTAGGCGACAATGCTGAAGGCTACTTGTCACGCGATCAAATGTTGCCACGTGAGCAGCTACGTCCAAAATCACGTATCAACGCCATCTTATATCATGTAAACCGTGAAAACCGCGGTGCACAGCTATTGTTATCTCGCACGCATCCTGAAATGCTATCAGCATTGATGCAAAAAGAAGTACCTGAGATTGCAGAACAAATTATCGAAATCCGTAACGTCGCTCGCTTGCCGGGCACCCGTGCTAAAATAGCCGTGAAGACCAACGATCATCGGATTGATCCTGTTGGGGCTTGTATTGGTATGCGTGGTACACGTATCCAAGCAGTACAGCAAGAGCTAGATGGTGAGCGTATCGATGTTGTGGTTTGGTCAGATGATCCAGCTCAGTTCATCATCAGCTCTTTAGAACCAGCTGATGTCAGCAGCATCATCTTAGATGAAGACACTCAAACAGCAGATATTATCTTTAGCACCAACGATCAACTGGCACGCGCGATTGGCTCACAAGGCCAAAACGTACGCTTGGCCTCTGAGTTGACTGGCTATAAGCTGAATATGATGCTCGAAGAAGAGTACAAACAGCGTCAAGAAAACGAATCAAAAGCATTTATTGAATTATTTTATGATCGCCTAGAAGTTGATCAAGATCTAGCGCAGGCGCTGGTTGATATTGGTTTTACCAGTATCGAAGAAGTGGCCTATGTGCCAGTCGATACCTTCTATGACATTGAAGGGTTAGACGATGAAGCAATCGACATGATTCAAGAACGTGCTAAAGACGTCGTCATTGCTGATGAGCTGGTCAAACAACAGAACATGAAAGAGCCAAGTCAAGAGCTTCAAGAGCTTGAAGGTATGACAGTCAGCTGGGCCTATAAAATGGCACAAAAAGATATTATTACCGTGGATGATTTGGCAGAACAAGCCGTCTTCGATCTAGAAGATATCGAAGGATTAGACTCCGAAACTGCAGGAAAACTCATCATGAAAGCTCGGGAATCTTGGTTCGATGAATAAGCGGTAACTGCATATCGCTGTCTTTTGGTGATATGCTATTGAGAATAAAGTGCTGGTGTCTACATACTGTAAATACTGGCCTTAACCCAATCATTTGTAGCCAACAACTGAATTGAACATATAGCAAATAATAGACAGTAGGTGATAATAAATGGCAGATAAGACCGTCAAAGAACTGGCAGAAATGGTAGGCAAAACTACAAGTGCTGTAAAGCAGCAACTGGTAGATGCTGGCCTGCCTGCTCGCGCAGAGGATGACCTAGTCACCGAGTTTGAGCAAGAGAAGTTGGTGACGTATTTAAAACAAAGTCATGGTCAAAACGAAAAGCGTCGTATTAGTCTCAAATCTAAGACAACGAGTACCGCTCGTGTGACTGGCTCTTCGGGTAAATCTAAGAGCGTTAATGTTGAAGTACGCAAAAAGAAAGTATTTGAGAAGCCGGATCCAAAGAAAATAGCTGAAGAATTAGCCGCGCGAGAGCAGGCTCTCATTGAATCTCAAGAGCGTGCTGCTAAAGAAGCAGAAGAACGTGCTGCGACCAAGAAAAAAGCAGAAGAGCGCCAAGCGGCAACTTTAGCTGCAATGCGTGCAAGCTTAGGCTCTAGCAAAAAATCAGACGACAAAAACGATGATATTTCTACGTCAGTTGTCGTCAAAAAAGGCGGTAAAGCGAGCAAAGCCACCGTTGAAGTCAAGCCTAAAGAGCAGCCGAAGAAAAAGGTTGCTGCTACTAAACCTAAAGTTGAGACAGCTGCTGAGCGTAAAGCTCGTGAAGCACGCGAAGCCGAGGAAGCACGTTTACGTGAAATTGAGGCAGAAACACGCCGCAAGCAAGCAGAAGAAGCGCAAAAGCGTACGCTTGAGCAAATGCGTAAAATGGCTGGTAAATATACCGATCGTGAGCCTGTGGCAGAAGTGCGTAAAGATGAACCATTGGCTGAAGGCCTGGTCGGTGATGCATTAGAAGAGTCATTTGAAAAAGAACGTCGCGAAATCAAACGCGGTGCAAACAGCACGGGTGCTCGTGGTCGTCGTCGTAAGAATCAAGATGAGCGTGAAATCAAAAACCGTAAAAACGGTTTGCGTTCAACACAAGCCTCACAGCACAAGTTTGAAAAACCTGTCGAAAAAATCGTCTATGATGTTGAGATTGGTGAGCAAATTTCAGTTGCAGATCTTGCACAGCGTATGGCAGTCAAGGCTCGTGAAGTCATTAAATTACTGATGAAAATGGGTGAAATCGCTCGCGAATCAGATACCATCGATCAAGCGACAGCAAGTCTGATCGTTGAAGAGATGGGTCACAACCCTGTCCTTGTCAGTGATACCAAGGTCGAAGACGATCTACAAGATGCTGTCGATGAGCGCAGCAGTAACGTGCAAACCCGTCCACCTGTCGTCACTATCATGGGTCACGTTGACCATGGTAAGACCTCATTGCTTGATAAGATTCGCGAGACCAAAGTAGCGACTGGCGAAGCAGGTGGTATTACTCAGCATATCGGTGCTTATCACGTAGAAACCGATCGTGGTGTTATCACTTTCCTTGATACTCCCGGTCACGCAGCGTTTAGCGCAATGCGCTCACGCGGTGCTCAGGCAACTGATATTGTTGTACTTGTCGTCGCAGCTGATGATGGCATGATGCCACAAACGGCAGAAGCGATTGATCATGCACGTGCTGCTGGTACGCCAATCATTGTTGCTATTAATAAAATGGATAAGCCAAATGCTGATCCTGACCGTGTTCTCAATGAATTGACAACGAAAGAAGTCGTCACAGAAGAATGGGGCGGCGACACACCAATGGCCCGTATTTCAGCTAAGACAGGCGAAGGTATCGACGACTTACTAGAGTTTATTAGCTTGCAAGCTGAGTTAATGGAGTTAGAGGCGCCACTAGACGGTGCTGCACAGGGTGTGGTTATTGAATCAAGACTGGAAAAAGGTCGTGGCCCTGTGGTTAGTGTTCTAGTTAAGAAAGGCACGTTGAAACAAGGCGACTTGGTTCTAGCTGGTGAGCACTACGGTAAAGTACGTGCACTAACGGATGAGAATGGTCAACGTGTTAAATCAGCTGGCCCTTCTATTCCTGTAGAGATTTTAGGTCTGCCTGAAACACCTGCGGCTGGTAGTGAATTCTTAGTAGTAACGGACGAGAAAAAAGCGCGCGAAGTTGCGGCCTTTAGAACCAACCGTGAGCGTGAGCGTCAACTTGAGCGTCAAAATGCCATGCGTTTAGAAAGCATGTTCGATCAGATGGGTCAAGGCGATGTGTCATTCTTGAACATTGTATTGAAGACAGACGTACGTGGTTCACTTGAAGCACTACTAGCTGCCCTAAATGAATTGTCTACTGATGAAGTAAAAGTCAGAGTTATCAGTTCAGGTGTTGGTCCTATCTCTGAGTCTGACGTAACACTTGCAGAATCTAGCGAAGCGGTATTGTTAGGCTTTAACGTCCGTGCAGATGCCACCGCACGCCGTAAAGCAGATACAGCTAACATGGATATTCGTTACTATAGTGTCATCTATGGTTTGATTGATGATGTGAAATCTGCAATGAGTGGTATGCTTGCTCCTGAACATCGTGAGAAAATCCTTGGTGTTGCAGAAGTTCGTGAAGTATTCCGCTCTAGTAAGTTTGGTGCGGCTGCTGGTTGTATGGTGGTTGAAGGTACAATCTATCGCAACAAACCTATCCGCGTATTACGTGATGACCAAGTTATCTTTACTGGTCAATTGCAATCATTACGTCGTTATAAAGAAGACGTCAATGAAGTACGTACTGGTATGGAATGTGGTCTGGCCGTTCGTGGCTATGATGTCGAAGCTGGCGATAAGATCGAAGTCTTTGAAATTCAAGAGTTCGCCCGTACTATCTAAAGCCGCTGTTCGATAACAGAGTATGTAGCAATGCAATATGCCAAATGTGCTGAGCATGCTAGATACTCTGTCGATATTCAGCGGTACTTAGGCCTATCAGGTACACCCTGCTAGGCCTTTTTTAGCAAATATCATTACTACATTTTTTAGCAAACAGTTCTATATATTAATAACAATAAGCCCATTAAAGTAAGGTAACAACATGAACCAACGTCTACAACGCTTATCCGATCAGATCCAGCGTGAGCTTGCTGTTCTTATTCGTGATGAAGTCAATGATCCTCGTCTAACAGGCTTTGTCACAATTTCCAGTGTCAAAGTGAGCCCAGATTTAGGCTATGCAGATATCTATGTCACTATCATGGAGCCTGAGCTCAATGATGCCATGACTAAGACCAATCACGAAGAAAGCGTCAAAGTATTAAATAAAGCAGCAGGGTTTTTGCGTACTGAGCTGAGCCATAGCCTAAAAACACGTACTACGCCGCGCCTACGCTTTCACTATGATGAAGTGACTGCTCGTGGTAACTACATGATGGACTTGATTAATAAAGCCGTCAACAAAACTGAGCAAAACGAGAATGACGAGTAAGTTATTATTATGTCTATAACGTCTAAGCAACCTGATAAAAAAGCCAGCAAAGCACCTGAAAAAATAAAAGTTTCAGGGGTTATCTTGGTGGACAAACCCAAAGGTATGACTTCACAGCAAGTTGTGTCGAAAGTGAAGTATTTGTTTAAGTCACCGATACACGATAGCAAAAAGGCTGGTCATACTGGTACGCTTGATCCGATGGCAACTGGTTTATTGCCGATTTGCCTAGGCGAAGCGACCAAGTTTAGTCATTATCAACTGGATGCTGACAAGTCTTATCAAGCAACGATTTTGCTTGGTAGTCAAACCGATACGGGTGATGCAGACGGTCAAGTGGTGGCACAATCATCTATTCCAACATTTGATGATGTTTCATTGGCTACTATCGCACAGCAATTTCTGGGCCCTCAGCAGCAGATACCACCGATGTATTCAGCATTAAAAAAAGATGGCAAAAAACTGTATGAGTATGCCCGCGCTGGTATTGAAATTGATAGGCCACCGAGAGATATCATTATTAAGGCGATTGAGCTGCATGCGATTGATGATATACAGATTTGTTTGACAGTCACTTGTACCAAAGGGACTTACGTACGCGTATTAGCAGAGGATATTGCAAAAAAGCTAGGAACGCTTGGACATTTAACGGCATTGCGTCGCACGCAAGTCGGTAATTTTAGTATTGATGATTCTATTGCACTATCGGCTTTAGAAGACAAAGACTTAGATAGCCGACACTCTCAGTTATTGCCTGTCGATGCGTGTATTGATATCGATGCTGAGTTGGTACTGACCGAAGAACAGTGCGCGCGCGTACATATGGGACAGCGCTTAAACGTATCCGATAGCTTGATAGGTAAGCTTAGAGATTATGTTGCAAGCAATGCTGCTCATCAAATATCCCATGCCAGTGAAGCAGAAACCAATATTGCTGGTTCTGATATCGGTACTGAAGACAGCATGGACATCTCGCAGCCTTTACAGCACGAGTTAGCTGTTGATATACGCTTGCTAAATGAGCAAGGAGCATTTCTTGGATTGGGCGCCATTAGCCTCAATGGACGCTTACAGCCCAAAAAGCTTATCCAACGTTGAGGCTGTATTAATAAATGCTGATCAGTAGGCAACGGTTTTTGTCTGCTTTACTAATGGTTTACACTAATCACATACCGTCACATTTTATTGCAGGTTTCGCCTATGGTGAAACCTGTTTTTTTTATACAGTGTATATACCAGTTAAGGACAGCTGCATAAAATGAAAATGGACGACAATAATAACCAAAAAATAGAATTATAACCAAGGACATTTTCTAATAAGTATAAAACCAGTCAAGGGAAGACTATTAACGATGTATAACATTAATGAATGATAAAAATATTAAAACAAATGAATTAATACAAACTCAATGCTAAATACAAAAGGAAATATTATGAAAACGATCGCTTTTTTACTACACAATAACTTCGAGCAAGCAGAATATGAAGATGTGAATAACCAGCTAAAAAACAAAGGTTATAAGACGCTACTGATCACTACGAACGATGCTAAAGAAGTCCAAGCCATGCAGCAGGATGTAAATAAAGGTGATACCTTTACTGCTGATATCTTCGTAAAAGATGCAAATGTTTCCGATTATGATGCATTGGTATTGCCAGGTGGTACAGTGAACGCTGATACTATTCGTGGTAACAAAGACGCTCATAAGGTTATCAATGCCATTAACGACGCAGGTAAACCATTAGCTGTGATTTGTCATGCACCTTGGGCACTTATCAACACGGGCATTGCTAAAGGCAAAACACTAACCGCCTATCATACGCTGCAAACCGATCTAGAAAATGCTGGTGCGACGTACGTCGATAAGACTGTACAAGTCGATGGCAATTTAATTACTTCACGTAATCCAGATGATATCAGTAATTTTGTCGATGCTATCGACAAAGCATTGTCTTAAATTTTGCTTTATTTATTGAAAGATGAAAAATTAAAAATTCTCAACTATTTATAATTACAATTAAAGATATAATTACAATTAAGGAAAATATTATGTCTAACTCTAACCCAAATGATACTGAACTTGAGCAACAACGTGCTGAATCGGCAACGGCCGCTCTTAAGAGTCAAACTGAAGACAACCATACTGAAAACAGCGAAGCAGCAGCAGACCGCATTGCTAGTAATGTAAAAGATGCTAAAGAAGACAAATAGTATCTTTGTGTGTCATTCAGCCTAGAATGGTACAGCTGCATTTGGCTTTAGCTTAGTAGCAATAATTATCTTAGTATTGGTAACTGTAAAATAGATATTTTGAAAAATAATAATGTAGGAGCTAACATGAGTAACTCAACAGATAATATGGATGCGCAAGAAAAAAAAATTCAGCAATTATCAGAAGACATTGATCCTGGTGAGGATGCTACTCCTGATAGTTTGGCAGAAGCCACCACAGCGTCACCACTTGACGATGACGAGCTAGGTGGCAATGCAACACAAGATGATATTAACAAATAAGCAAACATTGTCATCTGTTGATAAACTGTCCTCCCATTAAGGCCAGATCTAAATTTACAAGTTTTATGAAAAACTGCTGATAGTTCAGCAGTTTTTTGTTATAATTGCCCTCACATTTAAATCAGGTTTTGAATAATGTATGTTAGTTAGATCCACACCTTAACTAGGTGTTGACGTTGATAAATATAATGCATACGTTCAAACGTGTTAAATGGTCGTTATCTTTAACTGAATTTGTCGTACACTAGGTCAACTCTAGTAATGCAGGGTTGTCCTGAATGGCGCGCAAGTTATTTTATTTACTATTCTACTGCTTTTAATCTGACTCAAATTGTAGTCCGTTTTTAAAGTTTTTAGCATTGCCGGAGATATTTATGCTAACTAATACCGATCGTGAACAAATCATCGCTCAATACCAACGTGGCGAAAACGACACTGGCTCCCCAGAAGTTCAAGTAGCTTTGTTGAGCGCTCGTATCAACGATTTGCAGAATCATTTCAAAGAACATAAAGCTGACCATCATAGCCGTCGCGGTCTTATCCGTATGGTTAACACGCGTCGCAAATTGCTTGATTACCTAAAAGGTAAAGATCTTGGTCGCTACACCACTCTTATCAGTCAGTTAGGTCTACGTCGCTAATCTAACGACAATAATACGAGTGGGTGGTAAAACAAAGGACGCCATTATATGGCAGAATCTTAAAATTTTTGCTAACCGCTTGGAACTTGTTTGTTGTTATCGATAAAATAGATTTTTCTAAAAACGGTGTGGAATAGTTTCACGCCGTTTTTTTATGCTTATTCATTTTGAAAGCTATGTTTAGATAGCACCATTTGTCTAAAACACATCAATGTCGACAAACATCAGCTACCAAAAATAATGATAATGATGCTGATTGGGCGTTAAAATCAGTATTTTCTATCGATAACGGCTCTGTTCTGCAATTAATTGGTCAATGGCTATAAATCACTGTAAAATAATGCCTTGTGAGTTCGATAGTATATCTACTGAATATATAGCGACTACTGATAAAGTACTTGTCTCTTAGCTTACTGCGTAAATAGCTGATTCTTGAGAGCGTAGACATAGCCTGGACGGTCTTTAGCGCCGAAGTCTTTTGACTTAATGTCTGTTTGATAGTATTTATAGTAAAGCCAAAATTGAACGACCAAATATACATAATAGTACGATGTCTAGCACGAAAAGATATATGAAATAATTAGGTAAAGTTATTGGCATTGATTGAGATGATTTCTAATAGAGAGATTGTCAGTTAATGACCATATACACAGAATTTTAATGACAGATATCAGGTTTTTCAAAGCTGATATCACTTTTGTCAGTCAACATTAGGAAGATTATATGACAATGTTTAATACCATTAAGCGTGAATTTCAGTACGGCGATCAGCAGGTCGTTATCGAGACAGGCCGAATTGCCCGTCAAGCAAACTCTGTATTAGTACATATGGGTGGCGTGACCGTACTTGTCGCAGCAGTCGTAAAATCAGAAGCCAAAGAAGGTCAAAACTTCTTTCCATTGACCGTAAACTATCAAGAAAAAATGTACGCTGCGGGTAAAATCCCAGGTGCTTACGGCAAACGTGAAGGCCGTGCGAGCGAGTTTGAAACGCTGACCTCTCGCTTAATCGACCGTCCGATTCGTCCGTTATTTCCTGAAGGTTATGTAAACGAGATTCAAATTACTGCCACCGTCGTGTCATCAGACAAGACGCAGCACGCAGACATCGCCGCGATGATTGGTGCATCAGCGGCATTGGCAATCTCAGATGCGCCGTTTAACGGTCCTATCGCTGGCGCACGCGTTGGCTTTATCGATGGCGAATACGTGCTAAACCCAACGCTTGAGCAGCTAGAAACCAGTGACCTTGACCTTGTGGTTGCGGGCACCAAATCAGCAGTATTGATGGTTGAATCAGAAGCAGCAGAGCTGTCAGAAGACCAAATGTTAGGCGCAGTCTTGTACGGTCACGAGCAGCAACAAATCGTCATCGACAACATCGTTGCCCTTGCTGAAGAAGTGGGCACACAAAAGCAAGAATTCACCGCGCCTGCTGCCAATGCTGAGCTAGAGTCTGCGGTAAAAGAACAGTTCGGCGACAAAATCGCTGAAGCCTACACCATCACTGAAAAGCAAGAGCGTTACGCGGCCCTTGATGAGATTAAGCAAGCCATCATTGAGAGCCTAGCAGGTGATGCTGAAGCGGACGACTACAGTGACAAAGTGTCTGAGCTCAAAGACATCTATGAAGAACAAAAATACCGCACCGTGCGTGACAATATCTTGTCAGGTAAGCCGCGTATTGATGGTCGTGATCTTGAGACGGTTCGTGCACTTGACGTACAAGTGGGTGTTCTACCATATACACATGGTTCAGCACTGTTTACCCGCGGTGAGACGCAAGCATTGGTGACAACCACGCTTGGTAACACCCGTGATGTCAATATGATTGACTCACTAGGTGGCACGATTCGCGACCATTTCATGCTGCATTACAACTTCCCACACTTTTCAGTAGGTGAGACGGGTCGTGAAGGCGCGCCAAAGCGTCGTGAAATCGGCCATGGTCGCCTTGCACGCCGCGGTGTACAAGCGATGCTTCCAGATAGCGAACGCTTCCCATACGTCATCCGTGTGGTATCAGAAATCACTGAATCAAACGGTTCATCTTCTATGGCGTCTGTTTGCGGTGCAAGCTTGGCGTTGATGGATGCAGGCGTACCATTAAAAGCACCAGTTGCTGGTATCGCGATGGGTCTGGTTAAAGAAGGCGAGCGTTTTGCTGTCTTGTCAGATATCTTAGGTGACGAAGATCATCTAGGTGATATGGACTTTAAAGTAGCCGGTTCTAAAAACGGTATCACTGCACTACAGATGGATATCAAGATTGAAGGTATTACCCCTGACATCATGGAGCAAGCGCTTAAGCAAGCCCACGCTGGTCGTATCCATATCTTGGACGCAATGAACCAAGTATTGCCTGAGAGCCGTACTGAAATCAACGCTCATGCACCAAACTATGCCGTTATCGAAATCAACCCAGACAAAATTCGTGACGTTATCGGTAAAGGCGGCGCAACTATCCGTCAGCTAACCGAAGAGACTGGTGCGGTTATCGATATCGATGACGCTGGTACGATTCGTATCTTTGGTGAAAACAAAGCAGCGACTAAAGCCGCTATCGGTAAAATCGAAGCAATAACTGCTGAAGTTGAAGTTGGCAAAACTTATGAAGGTACGGTTGCTCGTATCGTCGACTTTGGTGCGTTTGTTAACCTATTACCAAACACTGATGGCCTAGTGCACATCTCACAAATCGCAGAAGAGCGCGTAGAAAATGTATCTGATTATCTGAAAGAAGGTCAGGTCGTTAAAGTGCTTGTGCAAGACGTTGATAACCGCGGCCGTATCAAACTGACGATGAAAGGTGTTGAGCAGAACTAAGGCTCAGTATTTGATGTAGTTTGATTCATAAAAACCGCCTTGGGATGCTCTTATGAGTGCCCAAGGCGGTTTTTTTATGGGCGCAAAAAAGTGATGACTGGCTAGAGAGCCATTTATAAATCAATGCTTTTGGGCATATGTATATCGATACGCAGTTTTGGTAGGTCTTGTAAATACGTGGTCAATAATGGCAACGTATCAGTCTGCCAATCTAGAGGTAGCGAATTTATACTCCCATTTTTATTAGATATAGGATCGCGAGGATTATCGGAGATAAGCGGACGAGCGAGTAGCGCAACCCTACGGATACCCTGATAGCGTATGAGCGGAATTAATTTCTGCTGTAGGTCAATCAAAGCCGCGATGAGCCAACGCGACCGCGCAGGATGGTATGGGTGGTTTGATACAGCAAGGTTGGCGATATAACTTGGTTGATTGCCGTTACTACTGATGCCAAGACCAGATTGCTCACGTGTGCGCTTATACAGTAAGCAGCTGCCAACACTCAGACTGCCATCACGGCACACGCTATGATAATGATGATAGTTATCAGGAAACAATGTTTTGGCTCGCGTGAGCACAGGGTCTAGAATGACACCAGCGTTATTGACAGGTAAAACAAGCAGCTGTGCATTGCTATTTAAAATAGAGGCATGCGTAAGTTGCAGAATCGCCATTATAGACCTCTTTGTGAAAATCCTACGTTTATTGTGTCTCTGTACTAGTAGAGCTATCCGCTTCTAATTGTGCTATTTGCTGTTCAAGTAGAGCGATTTGTTCTGCTTTCATATCGGTTAGCTGTTTATTCATTGCCAATTGCTCAGCAGCCAACTTTTCTTGTTCAGCTAAGCGTTTACGTTCATCTTCTAAACGATCAATTTCTTCTTTGGCTAAGCTGTCCGTCTTTGGCAGCGGTGCATTTAAGATAGCTTTAGGGTTTCGCGTTTCAACACCCTTATTGTCGTCTGCACTGGCGCTTTCATCAGTGAAACTGCTGTCAGTGAGTACAGTGTCAGGCTCATCAGTTATGATGTGTGGAGTCGAAGCCGCTTGAGCAGCCTCGGTTTGCTTATTCATCGTAGTTGATTGAATGATAGGTGAAACCACTTCTGGCTCGGGTTTTACCCAAAGTAAGTAACCAACAGCAATGAGTATCACCGCAAAAATAAGGATAATCCAAACTCGTCGGCCAGCTGTCGCAGATGTTGCCCTAGAAGGCTTGGTCGATAAAGGGCGCATTTTTTTACGGTTCATATTATGATCGATTTGTGTCAAGAATATAAGTAGACCTACTATAGCAAACTCAAAATAAAAAGCCTATCTATTGATAGATAGGCTTAAGTCAGTATGAAATAGTGAGTTGCTTAGGTGGTAGTCTAGAAACAACACTGGATAACTAGGGTTTGAACTTGACTGTACCACTGGTGCCTGTTGTCATGGCATCGCGAGCAAGCTGATCCTCAAGATGGTTTTTGGCGCTGATGGCATCAGGGTCAGGGCGATGTTCCGAATGTCCGCATTTTGTGCATTCGATGTATTCATCTGGCGTTGGCGTAACAATATTTATCTGTACCACAGCGTCCATCTCCTGGCATTTTGGACAGCGCACTCCTGCTAAAAATCGACGTTTAGGGCTTGATGACTGATAGCGCATTTAGATAGCCTCGCGTGTTGTTTGAGCATTTGCAGCATCAGTATTCTTTGCATCAGTGAAACCGTTATGGCGTAGCAAGGCATCTATGTTCGCACTACGGCCACGGAAGTTTTCGAAATTGGTTTTGGCTGGAAAACTACCTCCAACAGACAGGATCGACTCACGAAAAGCTTTACCTGTTGCTGGGTTAAAAATGCCCTCTTCTTCAAACTTACTAAACGCATCTGCCGAGAGCAGCTCAGCCCATTTATACGAGTAATAACCTGCAGCATAGCCACCTGCGAATATATGGCTGAAGCCATTGGCAAAGCGGTTATAGTCAGGTGTTTGCATGATAGCGATATCGCTACGCACGGCATTTAAAGTCGCTAAGATACCCTCATAATTAAGTGCTGGTGTATGGGCATGAATCAGCAAATCAAACAGCGCAAACTCAATCTGGCGCAGCGTTTGTAGGCCGCTTTGGAAGTTTTTGACAGCCAATAGTGCATCAAGTTTGTCTTTAGGCAGTGGCTCGCCAGTGTCGACATGACTGCTAATAAGGGCAATGCCTTCAGCATCCCAAGCCCAGTTTTCCATAAACTGACTAGGAAGCTCGACGGCATCCCATTCGACGCCATTGACACCCGCGACATCACCAACGGTCACTTGAGTTAACAAATGATGTAAGCCGTGACCAAATTCGTGGAATAAGGTCAGCACCTCATCATGGGTCAATAAGCTTGGCTTGCCATCAAGTGCGGGCGTAAAATTGCCAACCATGAAGCAAACAGGTAGCTGCTGATGGTTTTGTTCCTCGTAACTGTAACGAGATTGAAAACCACTCATCCAAGCACCGCCGCGCTTGCCGCTACGAGCAAACAAATCAAAATAAAATCCGCCAATCAATTGATCATCAGCATCAAACAGTTGGTAAAAACGTACGTCATCGTGCCAGCGTGATACAGAATGATCATCTGCACCCTCATAGCTTTGCTCTTGTACTGTAATACCATATAGACGTTCGACAATGGCAAACAAACCGCTCGTCACTTTTGGCAATGGAAAGTACGGACGAATCTCTTCTTGTGACAAGCTAAATTCACTTTGTTTTACTTTCTCAGCGATGTAGGCGCTATCCCAAGGTTGCAATTCATCAATGCCATAATCCTGCGCATACCTCTGTAACTTTGCTAAATCTTTCTGCGCGGCTGGGGTCGCTTGAGTGGCCAAGTCACGCAGGAACGTTTCTACCTCTGAGACACTGTCTGCCATCTTAGTCGATAGGGATACTTCAGCATAATTATCAAAGCCTAATAACTTGGCCTTTTGTTCACGTAAGGTGAGAATTTGGCTCATGATGTCAGCATTATTTAATGACTCACCTTTAGCATTGGTATGCGTATCAAATTCAGAGGCGCGCGTGACATAAGCGCGATACAGCGTTTCCCGTAAGCTGCGGTCATCAGCGTGGGTCATAACCGCTAGATATATAGGAATGTTCAAGCTTGCGACATAATAAGGCGTCGGAAGCGCGTCTATATCTGTTTGACTCAGGGTGCCATTAGCAAGCTCACGAGTCTTGAACTGTTCACCTGCATCTGCCAATAGCGCCAAACCGCTCTCTGTTAAGCCTTTTAGCTGATTTGGTTGTAGAGGCAATGCAAAGGCTTGGGTTGCATCCAAGATACGATCTGAGAATGTCGCAGATAAGGTAGATAGCTCACTTTGAATAGCAGCAAATTTATCTTGCTCAGTCTTAGGTAATGCCACCCCTGATAACTCAAAGCTACGTAGTGCCAGCTCGATCGCCCGCGCACGTGCCGGCTCAAGTGCCGCAAAAAACTCGGTATCATCGACGATCGTTTGATAGCGGGTAAAAAGTGGCTGATGTTGACCAACCCGCGTCCCGTAAGCCGATAACTTGGGCAGTAGCTCGTGGTGGACATGACGAATCTCATCGTTACTCATCACGCCATTGAGATGAGACAAGATTCCCCAGCTACGATCCAGCGCTAGATTGATATGATCAAACTGCATCACATCTGCCAGTGCTTGCTCAGCGCTTAATTTTGCAATGCCAGTACTATTGTCAGCCCCCGCCGTCAAGTTATCTAAGAAACTATTGGCATCGTCGATAGCATTGATGACTTGGGTTTGTAATGTACTTGGCGCAGCATTGGTAAAATCAACAAGGCGCAAATCTGAAGAAGGAAGAGACATAAAGGTATCCGATATTAATGATTATTATGAAAGAAAGATTAGGCAAACGTAGCTTTTAAATCGCGCTTGATACGAGCTAACTTTGCGATGTACTACGACTCGCGCCATTTAAAATTTATATTTAGTTATATAAAAGATGGGTTCATTTAGTCAAAATACAACCTGAGTACTTATAAACTAAGAGTGAATGCTTAAACTAAAAGTGAATGCTCAAAGGAAACGACAAATAATAAATAATATAGTAAGTTGAGATATAGTGAATTCAGTATAAAAACGATACAGTGGGACTGGGATAAGTTTTTCGCAGCCTCTGTCTGCGTAGGCACAGCACGCAAGGAAAATTTAGACCAGTTCCACCTAGATATATAATGTATCTGTTTTATTTAGGACTGACTATAGTAGAAATCTTTAACAATACAGAGTGCTCTACTTACAAAGGGCTATCATTTGCTTGCAAATTAACCCTATAGCGAGCTTAGGGTAGCTGTTAGCATCAATATAAAGGAATTTAAAAATTGTACGCCGATCAGGCGTACAGATAGACAATGGATAAAAAATATTGATGAATTGACAGTATAATTCGTTGTTTACCGACAATGATTAGAGCTGCTATTAATAATAAATAAGGCAAGATGCCCTGACATTGTACTCATAAAAGAATGTATAAAATCGAAAGTAAATGATAATAAAACAAGGAGCAATATATGAAAGCGACTCTTAAAAGCTTACGTGAAACCAAAGCCAATCCAGCGGTAAGTATCTTTGTTAAGACCCACCGAGCACATCCGGCGAACGAGCAAGATCCTATCGCTCTAAAAAATCAGTTGAAAGTTGTCGAAGACCGCCTAAATAAAGAATATGATAAGAGTACAGCGACGACTATTTTAGATAATATTCATGCAAAGACCAAAGAATTAAATCATAACTATAATCTCGATACTTTAGCGATATTTGCTAGTACAGATGATGTGCAAATCGTCCGTATGCCAATCGATACGACCGAGCGCGTTGTCATATCAGACAGCTTTGCCACTCGTGATTTGGTGCGTGATATGGCCAGTGCGGTACATTACTATACGGTTGTCCTAACCCGCGATAATTCTCGTCTGATTGAAGCATCAAATGATCGCGTCATTAGAGAGTTTGATAAAGATGACGACATACAAAATAACATGGAAAATATCCAGTTTCCTGTTGAAAATAACGGGCTATATACCACAGGTGACGGTGGGTCAGATCGCTCATCAAATAATGAAAGCAGCCACTTAAAAGAATACTTTAATCAAGTCGATAAAAGCGTACAAGAGCTATGGGGTGAGCACAAAATGCCACTCGTGATCGTTGGTGACGCCAAAAACATCGGTTACTATAAAGAAGTCTGCGACCGTCCAGACAACATCATTGCTACCGTGTCAAATGTTACTAATTTAGAAGATGGCAGCGCTCAGCATATCGTTGATAGTGTACAAGAAGCGGTAGAAGAATACCGTACATCATTACATCATGCTGCTTTGGGCGAAATCGATAAAGCCCGCGGTGCAAATATGCTGCAAACTGATCTGCAGGAAGTATACCGTAGTGCATTCCAAGGCGCCGGCGAGACCCTTTACGTACGTCGTGGCTATATCCAATCTGCCAAAATTGATGAAAAAGCGCAAACTCTAAGCCTTGTAAGCGACGCTAGCGCAGAAGGCGTGACTGATGATGCGATCGGTGAAATCATCGAGCATGTCATCCATAATGGTGGTAAAGCTGTATTTATGCCACAAGATATCATGGGTGAAGATCAACCAATCGCGTTAGTTACTCGTTACTAATTTAACGATGATCTAACAATGACACCTACGTGCGATATTCATTTATGAATTAGCCATTAATAATGGATAGGTGTAATATGAGAGCATTGGTTCGATATGAGCCAGTGCTCTTTTTATTTCTTTCATTACTATCACTCTGGGTGTTATCGTAGCTGAGCTATTGATTTTTACTCCATAAATATTGAGCGTACAATTAATCAAATTATGACTACCACCTCTTTTGTTTTAACCAGCTACAACATTCATAAAGGCATGTCACCACTAAACCGTCAGGTGAAAATGCAAGGTATTGCTCAAGCGTTAGAAGCGGTGGGCTCCGACATCTTATGTTTGCAAGAGGTGCAAGGGCAAAACCTTAAACGCAATATGCAATATAACGAATATCCCAATCAGTCTCAGCATGAATGGTTTGGCGAATTTTTGGATTTAGAAAATAGCTATGGCAAAAACTCAGAATACGAGAATGGTCATCACGGCAATGCCGTATTAAGCCGGTTCCCATTAGACCCAAAGCACAATGTCAATATTACCGTCAATAGGCTAGAGCAGCGCGGCGTCCTGCATTGTGAAGTGCAGCCTATCGGTTGGGACAGACCAGTTGTTGTACTGTGCGCGCATCTAAATCTGTTTGAGCGTGACCGTATTAAGCAGTATCAGGCTATCAGCGATTATGTAAGAAATGAGATTGCACCTGATCAACCGCTCATCTTGGCAGGCGATTTTAACGATTGGAAAAAGATGTCTTGCGACAAACTGGCAACTGAGCTTGGTATGATAGAAGCATTTAGACATTGTCATGGCAAATTGCTACCGACATTCCCCGCAAAACTGCCAGTGCTCAGTTTAGATCGTATCTATCTGCGTAATTTGGTTGTCAAAGACGCATGGGTACATGGTGGAAAGCCGTGGTCATCATTGTCGGATCATTTGCCGATTAGTGCAAAGCTGATGCTGCCCTAATACTTTCTTAATACTTGGTGGTGATGTGCTCGGATGCACTGCCTTGATAATCTATCGAGACTAAAACATCTTTTTAGCAAAAATACTATCGACTAAAATCGCCCCTTATGAAATAGTCATCTAACTTGAAATAAATAGTAAGCACTAACTAATAAACAAAATATAAGGATATATCACTATGGCAACGCCATCTACTAACGACAATAACCAACAACCTCAACTCCCCAATACCCAGCACGCTGCCCTGATACGTGAATTCGGTGAACCAGAAGTAATGATATATCAGGATGGTGTCGACATCCCTGAATTACAGGACGATCAGGTATTGGTCAAAGTCGCCTATGCCGGTATCAACCCTGTCGATTATAAAACCCGCCAAGGCAAAGGGTGGGGCGCAGAAAATATACAAAAACAAAAATTCGACAATAACCAGCCTGCTATTTTAGGGTTTGACGTATCAGGTACAGTGGTTGATAGCAGCAGCGATGAGTTCGCTATTGGAGATCGCGTTGCCGCCTTGACCTTTACTGGTGGTTGCTATGCGCAGTACGTGGCGGTAGACACCAAAATGCTTGCCAAAGTGCCAGAGAATGTGACATTAGAGCAGGCAGGGGCATTGCCGTGCATTGGGCAAACAGCGCTACAGTTTGTGGAATTTGCAGATATCAAAGAGGGTGAGCATGTCGTAATCAATGCACCAGCAGGCGGCGTCGGTCACTTATTAATACAGCTATTAATGGACAAAGTAAGCCGTGATGATATTAAGGTCACAGTTATTTGCTCACCAGAAAAATATGCCAAGCTCGGTGAGCTTATCGATACTGACAAGCTGGCAGGCTGGATTGATTATACCAAAGACGAAGCGTTCCCTGACTTGCAAGCCGACGTACTACTTGACTTAGTTGGCGATGATGCTGGCGTGCGCGCCCTGAGTGTGCTCAAATCGGGCGCGCGCGTGAATGTGTTGCCAACCATTTGGGTCGATAAACTCAAAGAAGCAGGCGAGCAAAAAAGCTTAGAAGTATCAGGGTATAAAGCGCAGCGTAGTGGTGATGATATGGCGCGTGTTTTACAGCAAGTCGCTGATGGTCAATTAACCTTAAAAATCCAAAAAATCTATCCTTTATCAGAAGTGGTAGCCGCGCACCATGAGCTACAAAAGGGCGATGCATTCGGAAAAATTGTCCTTGCTGCTTCTGAATAAGGGGCGCTAACCAGTTTTTTAAAAATCATAGGATCCTTTACGTACTTCATAAAGCTCTACAAGAATGGTGTCTCTGACAACACAACAGGCCTACTCTCTAATGTTGTCTGCTGTAGGATAGTGAGAGACACGCTGATAAATGAAGTAATAACAAAGGATGTTCTATGACTATGAATAAAGACATTGAAAATAAAGTTACAGAGAATAAAAAACAGACAAAAAAGTCATGGATCATGTCGCCTATGAAGCGCAAGTGCGTGAAGAAATAGAAGCATGGAAAAACCCTGATAAAGGCGTTTTGGACAAAGCTTTTGTGGTCCTTAATACGCCTATTGTCGCGGCAGGTGATGCATTAATGGATGTGCCGCAATTCGGCGATGCCTTAAAAAAAGCAACTGAGCAAACCATCAGTACTTTGAGTAATGCCGCCAATTGGACATTGAACACTCAAGGCGTTATCGAGAGCTATCAAGAGGAGCCTGATTTTGAAGGCTCGTCAATCAAGACGCTTTCTGATATTAAACATCTACCAATTGCGGTTGTCGATAAATAAGTCAAGCTGCTCAAAAGTAAATATGTCGCGCTCACCAGTGTGCAAGGCGTGACGACAGGGGTGGTTGGCTGGGTAGGTATTCCAGCCGATGTGGTGGGTCTTATCACTACCAATCTACGCGCTATCGGAGAGTATGCGACTTACTATGGCTTTGACATGAATGATAAAGGCGAGCAGTTGTTTGCCATGTCTTTGTTGGCGGTGGCTACTTCTGCCTCTGCTGAAGCGCGCAAAGCAGCACTGGATGATACCCGTGCGATGATTAAAGATCCAGAAACGCAGACATTTAATCAGATTAATGAAGAGGTCATGTCGCGGGTACTGCGTCAGACAGCAACCAAAGTGGCCACCAATATGGTCAAAACGAAAGCCGCGCAAATCATTCCTGCGGTGGGTGCAGTAGTGGCAGGTGGCGTCAATGCCAACTATACGGCCAATGTCTGTGAAGCGGCGTATCAATGCTACCGTGAACGTTTTTTAGATCGCATTGCATAGGTAATCGTTTACTCAACCTGACCATGGCAATTTTAGTTTGCAAGCATTTGACGAAATGTCAGGCTAATCCGTCCAGTATCGACTGTTTTTGTTTTCGTGATTGTATGCTTCCAAAAGCGCTGTGTGTCCCCATGCATGACAATTAATTGTCCAGACTCAAGATAAAGCGCGACTTTTTCTTGAGTTTTTTTGTGCTTAAAGACAAATTTGCGGGTGGCACCAAGGGAGAGAGATGCAATGATTGGTTGATGACCGAGCTCTTTTTCATCATCGGCATGATAGCCCATGCCATCAGTGCCAGTTGGATAATAGTTGAGCAAGCAGGTGTTGAAATGTGCTGCAATACCGATGTCTGCCAACGCTTTTTCTACATATTGTTTCACGTGGAACACTATATCTGACCATGGTATTGTCTGTCGCGTATGCCCTGAATACTGGTAATCTGCATCCGTGTCTCCCATCCAGACAATTTGGCGAGTCGTCACATGAGTTTTACCAAATAACGTCACTATATCCGATTGCCAAGGCAACCCATTTAGCAACGTATTATAGAGGACATTGGCATCGTTTATGACTATGCCTAGATCGTTTACATTACCATCATAGGGCAATAAATTATCTGTAGGTGTTGGGGCAAAAAGGTCAGTCATAGATCAATAGTTATCTCTCATTATTTGCTGCGTTGATAGTGCTCTTGAATGATCTGAGCACACAGTTTGGGCGCTTCCATTGGCAGTAGGTGACCATAGTCTAGCAATGAGATGATGCTGCTATCAGGCACAAATTTTTGCCATTGTTGTCGTACCTTATCATTGATGAATAAAGTAGGCTTACCGGTAATCAGCGTATAGGGGCAGCGTAGTTTTTTGAGCGCGGCATCGATATGAGGTGCGCTAAAATAGTTGGCCAGCTCTTGCTCTGGAGCAAACATCAAGCTGTAACTTCCATTTGGATTTTTGCTCAAGCTCTGTTCGGCAAATATCTGCAAGTGTTCATCACTGATGCGTCTATAAGCACGCTGCGCACGCAAGTTGTCATAATAAGCATCGACACTCGGCCACGTAGATTGCCGATTTACTGTGCTTTTGAAAGGCTCACGACTCAGCAGGATAGAGCGCGGTAACAGATTATACAAAATAGCTTGGTTTTTGGTGAATGTGACAGGCTCTATCAGATATAGCTGCGAAAACAGCTCTGGACGTTTGGCTGCTGCCATGGCTGTGGCGGTTGCGCCTTGTGAATGTCCGATACCGACGACAGGCTTATCTTGTGTTTTTTCTAAAAACTCAATAAGCAGGTCAGCATCTTGCTCACGCGTTAGACGACGGCTGTGCGGTTTGTCATACCAATAGCCACGCAGGGCAAGTGAGCTGATATCAAACTCAGTTGCCAGCTCATTTAGCAATGGCGTATAGGTACCAACGGTGAAACTATTACCACCATAAAAATGCGCGGGTGTGCGGCGATGGTTATCTGTTTGAACTGACTGATTGAGCTGGCTAAGATGATAGTAACGTGCTTTTTTACCATCAAGATTGATGCTGTTTGTAAATGCTTCCATAAAATAAACACTTCCTTGTGATTTATTTTGATGGGTCTTAGTTGTCTTCACCTAAGAAACCACCGCTTTGACGTTGCCATAATTTAGCATAGACGCCATCGCGTGCGAGCAGCGCCTCGTGACTGCCTTGTTCAATAATACGCCCTTTGTCCATCACTACTAGTCGATCCAGTGCCGCAATGGTTGATAAACGGTGGGCAATGGCAATCACGGTTTTGCCAGTCATCATGTCGTTTAAGCTTTCAGTAATAGCAAATTCGATTTCAGAGTCAAGGGCACTCGTGGCTTCATCAAGCAGCAAAATTGGTGCGTTTTTCAGCATTACGCGGGAGATGGCGATACGCTGGCGCTGACCACCTGAGAGTTTGACGCCGCGCTCACCGACCTGGGTATCAAGGGCGGTGTTGCCTTTGTCATCGCTTAAGTCTTTGATAAAGTCCCATGCTTGGGCTTGCTTAGTGGCTTCAATAATTTCAGCATCGGTGGCATCTGGACGACCATAAGCAATGTTTTCACGGATGGTACGATGCAATAATGAGGTATCTTGGGTCACCATACCAATTTGCTGGCGCAGTGACTCTTGAGTGACCTCATCAATTGCCTGTCCATCAATAAAGATTTTGCCACTATCGACATCAAAGAAGCGTAGTAGTAAATTCACCAAGGTTGATTTGCCTGCCCCAGAGCGTCCGACCAGACCGATTTTTTCACCTGGTTTGATGTCCAAATAAAAGTCATCTAGCAGCTTCACACGGTTGCTCGCCAGTGCGGTACCTGCATTGTGCGCCTCATCGACGCGCGCGCCTTCATCATCGGCAGCGATCATATCCTCTTCGTAACCAAAATCAATATGATCAAAGACAATACGACCATCAGTGACCGTTAGTGTTTGCGCATTAGGTTTATCGACGATTTTTTGCGGGGCTGATAGAGTACGCATACCATCTTGTACCGTACCAATACTCTCAAACAAACTGGTGGTCTGCCACATAATCCAGTGGGTCAAACCGTTTAAGCGCAGTGCCATAGCAGTCGCTGCGGCAATCGCACCAACACCAACATCACCTTGTTGCCACAAATATACACCGATAGCTGCAGTCGAGCCAATCAAAGTCACACTGATGGCATGGTTGACGACCTCAAGATAGCTGACCCAGCGCATCTGTGCGTGTACCGTACCCAAAAACTGATTCATCGCGTATTTGGCATAACCCAATTCGCGCTGCGAGTGGCTAAACAGCTTGACGGTCATGATATTGGCATAAGCATCGGTGATGCGTCCTGTCATCAACGCACGGGCATCCGCTTGGACAATGGCCGTACGTTTGAGGCGCGGAATAAAGTACCACATGGAAAGCCCAAACAGTACAAACCAAACCGCAAATGGAATGAGCAGCAAGCTGTCTAGATTAAACAAAATCACCCCAGTAGTGACAAAATACACCACCACATACATCATCATATCGGTGATGGTCATCACTGTATCACGCACGGCCAATGCCGTTTGCATCACCTTTGCTGAGACACGTCCTGAAAACTCATCTTGATAAAACTGCATCGACTGCCCAAGCATTCGGCGGTGAAAACGCCAGCGCATCTGCATCGGAAACACGCCTTGGATCACTTGAAAATGTACCAATGACGATAAGGCAATCCAAAATGGGCTGAGGATTAACACAGCAAACATCAGCAGTAGCATGTCGCTTTTTTCTGCCCACAGTGTCTGCGGGGTATAAGCACCCAGCCAATCCACCAAGTTACCAATCCATGCAAACAACATGGCCTCATAGACCCCAACACCTGCGGAGAGGATCATAAATAAGAACAGCCAGCCACGCAAACCATGAGTACAGGCCCACAAAAACTTCAACAACCCCTTACGAGGCAATGGCATGGGCGTTTCTGGGAAGGCAGGAAGACGGGATTCAAAAAAACGAAAGAGAGCGTTCATAGGCGGCAATAATACGTCAAAACAGAGCGGTTTTGAGTCGTTACTTATGTTAATAAAATAGCAGGGTATTTTATCAAAACTTGGCAATCAGGCGTGCAGTAAATTGTAATTGATCCATGCATAGTGCTTTTGGTTGATACGTTATTGCCAATAACGCGCGTGGAAATACGGATAAATAGATTGCTGTCAAAAATATATTTTGCTACCTTCTAGACCGCAACTGGCTTAGTTGATCGAATGATGAGCGTTGTAATCATATTTTTTAATGAAATCAGTTGAATACAAAGCGGCTTACTTGATGCTGCGCCACCAGTGTATGGATAATAAATACCCAGTACTAGGGTTCAAAAGGTAGGCCTTAATGATGTATCTAACCATTGCGGTGCTGTGTAGCGTCGCTGTTTCAGTGCTTTTAAAAATACTACGCCAAAAGAAAATGGATATTCGTCAGACCATTGTCGCAGGTTATCCCGTCGCTTTTTTACTGACTTGGCTTTTATTAAAGCCCGATGTCGGCGCCATACATGCGCTAGACAGTGCTTGGGGCATCATCATCGCGCTTGGGATCTTGCTACCGGCCGTGTTTATTATCCTTGGACGTGCTATTGAGGCGGTGGGTATGGTGGCAACGGATGCCTCCCAGCGCTTATCATTGATTATTCCGATCATTGCCGCTTTTTTGCTATTTGGTGAGGTGCTGACAGGTACGCGTGTGCTGGGATTGGCACTTGGCTTTTTGGCACTAGGAGCACTGGTTTATCGACCACAGCAGACAGATACCCCTAAGCAAACAAAATACACACCGCTGTGGTTATTCGGTGTATGGGCGGGTTACGGCATCATCGATATCTTGTTTAAGCAGGTTGCCAAGCAGGGTACTGCTTTTCCGTTGACACTGTTTGTGAGCTTTGGAGTCGCAGGTTTATTATTACTCGTCTATCTGCTCGTCACTCGGGTGCGCTGGCAGGCAGACGCCCTTGTCGCTGGATTGCTACTTGGCGCGCTCAACATGGGTAATATTTATGCTTATGTCAGAGCCCATCAAGTGCTCTCCGATTCATCCAGTATTGTGTTTACGGGGATGAACGTGGGTGTCATCGCAGTCGCCACATTGATCGGAGTGGGCGCGTTTAAAGAACGACTCAATCGCATCAATTTGGTGGGGTTGCTACTTGCAGTATGCTGTGTGGGCGTCTTATTTTTGGCGTGAGATAAGTTGTCCAAGGAAGGATAAAGTAGAATTTTTAGCAAAGTTGTCACGTTTTCTATATAGGCATACTTATCATCCTATGATAAGGTCATCTACAAATAGCAGACCTTATATAGGTGATAGAAAGCTTGATTTATAATGTTTAATTTCACTCAATAAAAATAGGATGTACTTTCAATGGAATACGACAATCAGTTGCAGCGCATAAAAGACGGTTCAGGGTTTATCGCTGCGCTCGACCAAAGTGGTGGCAGCACACCAAAGGCTTTAGAGAATTACGGCATCAGCGGCGATGAGTATGAGAATGATGAGGCCATGTTTGATTTGGTGCATGAGATGCGTGCCCGTATCATGACGTGCGACTGTTTTGACAATGAGCGTGTGCTTGGTGCGATCTTATTTGAAGATACCATGGAGCGTGACGTCAATGGTAAGTCGACCGCCAACTATTTGTGGGAAGACAAGCAAATCGTTCCATTCTTGAAGGTAGATAAAGGTTTGGCGGAGCAGATGAGCGGCGTCCAAGTCATGAAGCCGATGCCTAATCTAGATCTGTTGCTAGATAAAGCCAAGAACTATCCAGTATTTGGTACCAAGATGCGCTCAGTCATTTATGAGCCAAATGTCGATGGTATTGAGCTCGTTGTACAGCAGCAATTTGATGTGGCCAAGCAAATCATCTCAAAAGGCTTGATGCCAATCGTTGAACCAGAGGTCAATATTGATAGTGCCCAAAAGCATGATTGCGAAGTGCTATTAAAAGCCAATATTTTGCGTAATCTGGAACGCTTAAATGACGAACAGCAAGTAATGCTCAAGCTGACATTGCCCGAAGAAGCAGGATTTTATCAGGAACTGGTCGACCATCCAAAAGTGCTCAAAGTCGTGGCGCTATCTGGTGGTTATAGCCGCACTGATGCGTGCGCGAAGCTCAAACAAAACCCCGGTATGATTGCCAGCTTCTCGCGCGCCTTTACCGAAGGGTTGAGTAAGCAGCAAAGCGATGAAGAGTTTGCCGATACCATCAATACGTCGATTGAGGAGATTTATCAGGCGTCGAAGGTTTGATATTACTAAATACATAAACTAAAAAAGCCCAAACCTGATAGTCAGGTTTGGGCTTTTTTATTATAGTAAAAAGCTTATACCTCTTTGTATAACTGGCGTCCTTCCTTGTTGTATTTTTCCATCATCTCAGCCATGCCTTGACGGACTTCTTCAGCACTGGCTTCGCCTACTTGTCCGACCAGTTCTGTATCGACTTTTTTGATCAAATGATCATCATCGCTTAAGTCGCCTGATTGCGGCGTTACCTTTTTATTGGCGGCATCTTTGTCCAGTCCTGCTGCATACTCACGCACGTTTTGCGTAATTTTCATGGAGCAAAACTTCGGACCACACATAGAGCAAAAGTGTGCCGATTTATGCGCATCTTTTGGCAAGGTCTCATCGTGATATTCGCGCGCGGTATCAGGGTCGAGCGCCAGATTGAACTGATCATCCCAGCGGAATTCAAAGCGCGCTTTGGATAGCGCATTATCACGCGCCTGTGCACCAGGGTGACCTTTGGCAAGGTCGGCGGCGTGTGCAGCGATTTTATAGGTAATAATGCCGTCTTTGACGTCTTTTTTGTTTGGTAGCCCTAAGTGCTCTTTTGGTGTGACATAGCATAGCATCGCGGTACCAAACCAGCCAATCATCGCCGCACCAATCGCACTGGTGATATGGTCATAACCCGGGGCGATGTCAGTCGTTAATGGGCCCAAGGTATAGAAAGGCGCGTCCGCACACAGATCAAGCTGCAAGTCCATGTTTTCTTTGATACGGTTCATCGCCACGTGTCCAGGGCCTTCAATCATCACCTGTACGTCGTGCTCCCATGCCACTTTGGTCAATTCACCAAGCGTACGTAGTTCGCCAAACTGCGCCTCATCATTGGCATCTTGCAAGCAGCCGGGGCGTAGGCCATCACCTAGACTGAACGCCACATCGTATTGCTTCATAATCTCGCAGATATCTTCAAAATGCGTGTATAAAAAGCTCTCTTTGTGATGCGCCAGACACCACTGCGCCATGATAGAGCCGCCGCGTGAGACGATACCTGTCAAACGCTTTGCGGTGAGCGGTACATAGCGGAGCAGGACGCCTGCGTGAATGGTAAAGTAATCCACACCTTGCTCGGCTTGCTCAATCAAGGTATCACGGAATATCTCCCACGTCAGATCTTCAGCGACGCCATCGACTTTTTCTAAGGCTTGATAAATCGGTACGGTACCAATCGGCACAGGAGAGTTGCGGATTAGCCATTCACGAGTTTCATGAATGTGATTGCCCGTCGATAAATCCATGATGGTATCCGCGCCCCAACGCGTGGCCCATGTCATTTTGGAGACTTCTTCATCAATCGATGAGCCGAGCGCTGAGTTGCCGATATTGGCATTGATTTTTACCAAAAAGTTGCGCCCGATAATCATTGGCTCAGATTCAGGGTGGTTGATGTTGTTGGGGATAATTGCACGTCCAGCGGCTACTTCATCACGGACAAACTCAGGGGTGATAATTTTGGGCATATTGGCACCGAAGCTCTCACCCTCATGTTGACGCATGTCAGTCAGTTCATGCTGCTTTTGCGTCTCACGTATCGCAATATATTCCATCTCAGGGGTAATGATGCCGCGACGCGCGTAGTACATCTGAGTGACGTTTTTCCCTGCTTTGGCACGGCGCGGTTTGTCAATATGAGCAAACCTGAGGTTGGCAGTGCTGATATCACGAGCACGTGCTTGCCCGTATGAGCTAGACAGACCGCTTAGTTGCTCGGTATCACCGCGCTCGGCGATCCAGTTTTCACGCAGTTTGGGTAGACCGCGGGTCAGATCAATCTCGACATTGGGGTCAGTGTACACGCCTGAAGTATCGTACACATAAAAAGGCGGATTGTGCTCGCCATCCTTATCACCCGTACCGCCAACTGGCGTATCCGTTAAGCTGATTTCACGCATCGGTACTTGAATATCAGGCCGTGAGCCTTCGATATAGACTTTGCGCGAGGCGGGTAGGATACGGTGTAAGTCGCGCGCGTCTTCTTCAAAGCGTGCATCACTGGCGGCGCGGTGGGCAGGTGTCTTTAGCGCGTCGGCTTTTTTATCGGCTTTGGTGTCTGATACGAGAGGTATGTTATCGGCTGGGTTGTGCGTTTGGACTTGTGATGGCGCTGAGGCACTGTCTAAAGAGGCATTGTCAAAAGAGCTGCTGTTTGAAATAGTCATATGCTGTCCTAGCGTGTTGGTTTTTGAATAAAAGCAACACCGCCAGTAGCTGCGGGGCAAACACTCGTCATTCAGACAAATTTATATTATCAACACCTAACAGCGAGCAAAGAAATTGTCGCGGTTAATGGTCATCAAATAGTGGACGCCGCTTTCTATCTTCTCTCGTTATCTACGTATGCGGCGTGCATCGTTAGACAATAGCGATGATAAAAAAGTATTTTTACGCGTCCGTTGTCATCAATAACAACGTGCTTAAGACTTCCCTGCGTCGGTACTAACCGCATCAGGTTCGGCGGGTGATCTCTCAGCGAATGTAGATAGGTGGCTACTTTTATCAATGTTTAACTATAAACGTTTAATAAAGTAGGCCAATGCTACATCGCACCCCGAGTCTGTCAGTGTTGTAAATCTTCTTCATACTAACAAAATTCTGCGTTAACGGCTAATGGAATTTGGATGAAAATATCAGGCGCTTATTTTGCTATTTAGCATGGATACAAAGAACAGGAGTTATTGATAGTAATTAAAATTCCTTGATATTACTGATACTTAGAGGCGATTGCTAAATATTGTGTAAAGCGAATGCAGGATTTGAGAGGTTGTCATTAAACTGTCATAAAGATTTGGCAAGATAACGCTCATGTCACAAACAATGCTTTTTTATATCGTTGTTAAATTTCAGGAGTCCTACATGCGTTATTCGTTATTAGCAGTGGCCGTTAGTTGTACATTAATGCTTACGGCGTGTAATAAGTCAACAGAAACGGCAGAACCAGCTGCTGATACGACCAGTAGCGCCGCTACCACGGCTGAAACCACCACGCAGACTCAGGCAACGCCTTCTGCTGACACGGGTTTCAAATCTGCTGAAAACATTGCCATGAATATCACAGGTGCAGGCGCATCATTCCCGCAGCCGATCTATGCCAAATGGTCTTCTGACTATAACGCTGCCACAGGTGGCCAAGTCAACTATCAATCTATTGGCTCATCTGGTGGTATCAAACAAATCCAATCAAAAACCGTCGATTTTGGTGCTTCTGATGCGCCATTAACACCTGAAGAGCTTGAAGAGTCTGGTCTTATCCAGTTCCCAACCGTGATTGGTGGCGTTGTGCCAATCGTTAACATCGATGGCGTTGAGCCAGGTCAGTTGAAGCTAGATGGTGAAACCTTAGCCAATATCTATCTGGGTAAAATCAATAACTGGAATGATCCTGCGATCAAAGCCTTGAACCCAGATTTGACTTTGCCAGATGCCGCCATCACCACAGTATTCCGCTCAGATGGTTCAGGTACGACGTTTAACTTTACCGATTATCTCGCCAAGGTATCACCAGATTGGAAAGACAGCGTTGGGGTTGATAAAACGGTCAAGTGGCCAACCTCTGCGACTGGTGCAGGTGGTAAAGGTAATGAGGGCGTCTCAAGCTACGTCAACCGCATGAAAAACTCTATCGGCTATGTGGAGTATGCCTACGCCAAGCAAAACAACATGTCACATGCCGCGCTTAAAAATGCCGCGGGCAATATCGTGCAGCCATCTGCTGAAACCTTTGCCGCCGCTGGTGACATCGATTGGTCACAACAAGAAGGCTTTTATAAAGTCATCACCAACTCTGAGACGGATCAAGCATGGCCAATCGCTGCTGCTACTTTCATCTTAGTACACAAGCAACCAGAGAATCCTCAGCAAGTCGCTGGCGTGTTGAACTTCTTTGACTGGGCGTATACCCAAGGTGATGATGATGCCATGGCGCTAGACTATGTCCCATTCTCTGATACAGCAGTGGCTCTATTCAAAGAGAAATGGAATGAGGTCAAAGGTAGCGATGGACAGCCTGTTTATAAGCCAGCGCAATAAACGATCTGTACAAGCTGCTTAATGACTTTTTGATTTCCTCTTAAGCCACTATTCTCCGGTAGTGGTTTGAGAGGTTTTATCACAGCAAATTTGACCAAAACACTAATCGCTATATTTCACGATAATCATTAGTCAAGTTGCGTTTGCTGTCATAAAACGAAATGAACACCCTGATTTTTTGAATTCACCCATTCAATGCTGAGACACTTATGACAGACTTAAGGTCCCAACTGGCTAAACAAAAACGTTACGACGCTTTATTTGTCAATTCTACCAAAGCGTTTGCCATACTCGTCCTCCTATCGTTAGGGGGCATTTTGGTGTCTCTGATTGTTGGGGCGTGGCCGAGTATCCAAGAGTTTGGTCTGGGGTTTTATAGCAGTAATAATTGGGATACGGTTTCCAATGAGTACGGGGCACTCGCGCCTATTTATGGCACCTTGGTGACGTCATTTATCGCGATTGTTATCGCTGTACCAGTCAGTTTTGGTATTGCGATATTTTTGACCGAAATGTGTCCAAAGTTCCTCAAAAAACCGCTTGGCATTGCCATTGAGCTGTTGGCAGGTATTCCTTCTATCATTTATGGGATGTGGGGCTTGTTTGTCTTTGCGCCTTTCTTTGGTGAGCATATTCAGCCATGGTTTATTGAGCATGTGGGCCCGCTACCTATCATCGGTAAGCTGTTTACAGGCGCACCCATGGGACTAGGGATGTTTACCGCGTCCTTGGTACTTGCCATCATGATTATCCCTTTTATCGCTGCCACCATGCGTGATGTTTTCTCTGTGGTGCCAGATCTACTCAAAGAGTCGGCCTACGGTATGGGTGCGACGACGTGGGAAGTGATGTTCAAGATTATCTTGCCTTATACCAAAGCGGGTGTCGTTGGCGGCGTGATTTTGGGACTGGGTCGTGCGCTCGGTGAGACCATGGCAGTGACTTTCTTGATCGGTAATGCGTTCAATATCAGCCCAAGTCTATTTACTTCTGGTGTGACCATCACCTCAGCATTGGCCAATGAGTTTGCCGAAGCGTCAAGTGAGCTGCATCTAGCATCTTTACTACATCTGGGCTTAATCTTGTTTATTATCACCTTCATCGTGCTGTCGTTGGCCAAACTGATGCTCATGCGCATGGATCACAAAGCAGGTAACCGATAAGCCTAAGCATGGTTATTGGATCTCGATTGATATTGATAAAAGATATGGGAAATAAATAGTATGGCTGCTAACAATGCGATGAATGCGCCCATGACCACCAAGCCAAGCAGCGTGGGGCGTTACAACAAGAGTCTGTACAACAAACGTCGCTGGATGAATAAGCTGGGTTTGGGGTTTGCCATGTCAGCCATGGTGTTTGGCTTATTTTGGTTATCATGGATCTTGGTGACGCTGTTTATTGAAGGCTTCCAAGGCATGGTGCAGCTGCCAATTTTTACCGCTGACACGCCACCGCCGATGAGTCCAGGTGGTTTGCGCAATGCGATCGTGGGTTCTGCCATGCTGGCGTTTTCAGGGTTGTTCATCGGCGCACCCATCGGGCTTATGACTGGTATTTATTTGTCTGAGTTTTCTAGAGGCAGTATGCTTGGCCAAGTGACGCGCTTTTTGAACGATATTTTATTATCGGCACCATCCATTGTCATTGGTCTGTTTATATATGCTTTAATGGTCAAAGGTCAAAGTTTCTCTGGTTGGGCAGGCGCATTGGCATTGGCATTGATTGTCATTCCAGTCGTCGTACGTACCACAGAGAATATGCTGAATCTGGTACCCAATAGCTTGCGCGAAGCGGCTTATGCACTTGGCACGCCCAAGTGGAAAATGGTGACGCAAGTGACTATCAAGGCTGCCAAAGCGGGACTGACGACAGGGGTACTTTTGGCTTTTGCTCGTATCACTGGTGAGACGGCGCCATTACTATTTACCGCCCTCAATAATCAGTATTTCAGTACCGATATGGGTCAGCCAATTGCCAACTTACCCAATACCATCTATCAGTTTGCGATGAGTCCTTATGATAATTGGCACACACTGGCATGGTCAGCCGCGCTGCTGATCACAGCGTCGGTCTTGGTATTGAATATTTTGGCAAGATTTATTGGCAATCGCGGTCAGGTCAAATAAAGACAGATATCGCTGCAAAGATACCAAGTATTTACTTATATTTATACGAAATACACTAAGCTAGGTTGGATAATATTATGAATGATGTCGTAAGCAAAGCCCGCACAGAAACAACGGCTGATCGCTTTAACAGTACAACAGACAGCTTGTTAAATAGAACCACGTCTCATAGTGCGCAATCGCAGCAACCCAATACTGCTGACTTCACCAAGCAAAGTATTCATGATATGCCCAAAAACATGCCCAAAGCAAAAATGGAAGTCCGCGATCTTAACTTTTACTACGATGATTTTCAGGCATTAAAAAACATCAATATCGATATCGCAGAAAAGAAAGTAACGGCGTTCATTGGTCCGTCAGGTTGCGGCAAATCGACGCTGCTACGTACCTTTAACCGCATGTATGATCTGTATCCAGGAATGCGTGCAGAGGGCGCTATCAACCTTGATGGGCGCAATATTTTGGGCAAAGACATCGATGTCAACTTGCTACGCGCGCAGGTCGGTATGGTATTTCAAAAGCCAACCCCGTTTCCCATGTCGATCTATGACAATGTTGCCTTTGGTGTCAAACTCTATGAGAAGCTCAGCAAAGACGAGCTAGATAATCGCGTGGAGTGGGCACTAAAAAAATCGGCGCTATGGCCAGAAGTGAAAGATAAGCTAAAAGCATCCGGCCTGTCGCTATCAGGTGGTCAGCAGCAGCGTCTGTGTATTGCCCGTAGTGTCGCAACCAAGCCTGAAATATTGCTGCTCGATGAACCAACCTCTGCGCTTGACCCTATCTCGACGGGCGCTATCGAAGATCTGATAGAAGATCTCAAAAATGACTATACCATCGCCATTGTTACCCACAACATGCAGCAAGCGGCGCGGGTATCAGACTATACCGTCTATATGTATCTAGGCGATATGATCGAGATGGGTGAGACCGATCAGATCTTTACCAAACCTACCCAAACTGCGACAGAAGATTATATTACTGGTCGCTATGGCTAGGGCCGATTAATTAGTACTGAAGAGCTAATACTGAAGTTGGGTCGTTTCACTCAATCAGCATATCGCGCTACTAAAATATAGATTTCAGGGAATACCTCTTATGCAAAGTGATAAGCATATCTCCAAAAGTTTTGACCAAGATCTTGATGAAGCCATCCGTTTGTTCTTATACATGGGTGATAGTGCTGCCAACCAAGTGGCCAAAGCGATTCATGCACTTATTGATAGAGACGAGACACTGGCGCAAGAGGTCATCGAGATGGACTTTGATATCAACCGCATGGAGGTTGAGCTCGATGAACATATTTTATTGTTGGTTGCCAAGCGTCAACCTGCCGCAGGAGATTTGCGTCTGGTTATGTCGATCAGTAAAGGCGTGGTAGATTTGGAACGTATTGGCGATGAGGCGGTAAAAATCGCGAAAATGGCCAGCAGAATTGCCGCACAAGGCAAATCGTCTTACGGCTATGCTGAAGTGCAGCATTTGAGCAATCAGGTAAGACTGATGCTTAACAACGCACTAGAAGCCTTTAGTCAATCAAATGCTGAGCAGGCGTTTGAGGTCATGCGCAATGACAGTGTGGTCAATAACGAATATCAATCTGCCATTCGCGCGTTGATGACCTATATCATGGAAGACTCAAGACAAGTCTCAAAGGTTATCAATATCATGTGGATTTTGCGCTCGCTTGAACGTATCGGCGATCATGCGCAAAACGTGGCGGAGCTGGTCATCAACTATATCAGTGGTCAAGATGTACGCCATTCAGACTATGCCATGGTCGAAAAAGCAGTGCAAGAAGCCAATGATCGTCTGGCTGCTCGTCAAGTGAGCACGATGTCAGTCGACGACTACGAAGCTTTAGAAAGTAATGACGACTAATAACGCAGGCAAAATAGTCTTCTTACGTAAAAAACGCGCTTACTATAGCGCGTTTTTTATGGGCGTAATGCAGTGGTCTCAGCCTAGCTTTCTGGCGTCCAGCCTTGAGCGCGCTCATAGTCTTCATTATCCAAGAACTTATCACGTTGCTCGGTCAAGAATTTTTTAGCTTCAGGATCCATCATGCTCAAATGATTCTCATTGATAAGCATGGTTTGATGTTCTAGCCACTCTTTCCATGCCTTGTCAGAGACTGTGTCTTGTAGCTCTTGGCCTTTTTTGTTAGGGAAGGGCGGATGCGGCATTTTTGGTAGTTCTTGCTTGTATTTGCGGCAAAACACGGTATTGTCTTGGGGATTAAAAGTCTCAGTCATCAGGTGTTCCTTATTTATCATATTAGGCCATGCCATCAATTAGCCCATTAAATCATTTAGCGGTCTTAAAATGGCTACATCTTGTCAAACATCGTCAAAAACTTTGTGAATATACCGATATTCTCTGCAGTTTTTTCCTTGTTTGACTACCATTTATCTTATTTTAAGCCTCGCTATCTAAATGATGATATGCCCTAGCAGGCAAATTAAATAATCATATGAGCCTATGATAACGCTCTTGGTCAATTTAGCAAAGGGTATCTCGTGTCTGTTATTAAACAGACACAAATCTATAAGGTGTTATCAGCACGTCTTGCCTTTATTCTGATTTATCGTTTCATATCAGATAGACAAAGAAAGCGCGAAAAAAGGGCGGGTAGCTGATAGTAAGTTATAGTTAATTCAGTTTAAAAGAGATATAAGACAACCGAGCGCAGATGTAACTGTGATACTTCAAGTGAGGTTAACGCTGTAGCTCTTTTATAGGGGATTGACTATAAATAAAAAACACCCGCATCAATAGCGGGTGTCAGATATATAGCGATAAGTTAGCTCTGGCTGAAAAGGGTCTGATTAGGCAAAGGCTTTTAAACGAGCGCGGCCACTGACCACTGCTTGCTTGACTTGGTTTGGCGCAGTACCGCCCAGATGGTCACGAGCTGCTAGTGAGCCCTCTAGCGTGAGATAGTCAAAGACATCCTCACCGATGGCATCGCTGAATTGCTGTAGTTGTGCCAAGGATAAGTCACTGAGATCAACGCCTTCTTTGATGCCGAGTGCGACCGCATTACCCACGACTTCATGCGCATCACGGAATGCAACGCCTTGACGTACCAGATAATCTGCTAGGTCAGTGGCAGTGGCATAGCCTTTCATTGTCGCAGCACGCATACTTTCTTTGTTTGGGACGATGTTGGGCAGCATATCAGCAAAGGCAAGTAGTGAGCCTGTCAGTGTATCGACACAGTCAAACAAAGGCTCTTTGTCTTCTTGATTGTCTTTGTTGTAGGCGAGTGGCTGGCTTTTCATCAGGCTGAGTAATGTCATTAGCTGACCAAAGACACGTGCCGCCTTACCGCGTACCAGCTCAGGCACGTCAGGGTTTTTCTTTTGTGGCATGATCGATGAGCCAGTACAGAAACGATCGGGTATCTGCACAAAGTTAAACTGCGCTGACATCCACAGAATAATCTCTTCACTCATACGTGACATGTGCATCATCAGAATCGAGGCGGCGGAGGTGAACTCAATCGCAAAATCACGATCTGAGACCGCATCGAGCGAATTTTGACAAATACCTTCAAAACCCAATAGCTCAGCGGTGATAGTACGATCAATCGGGAACGTCGTGCCAGCGAGTGCGGCACTACCAAGGGGCATCTGATTGATACGGCGGCGGGCGTCAATCAAACGTTCGGTATCGCGATACAACATCTCAAACCAGGCCATCACATGGTGACCAAAGCTGACAGGCTGGGCGGTTTGTAAATGCGTAAAACCAGGCATAATGGTATCGGTATGTTGGTCAGCCAGGTCAAGCAAGCCACTTTGTAAGCGTATGAGCAGCTCGATAATATTATCGATCTCTTCACGTAACCACAAACGAATGTCGGTCGCGACCTGATCGTTACGGCTACGACCCGTGTGTAGTTTTTTGCCAACAGCGCCTATAATATCAGTGAGGCGTGATTCGACATTCATGTGCACGTCTTCGAGGGCGATTGACCAGCTAAACTCACCTGCTTCGATCTCGCGTAATACTTGTTGAAGACCGTCGATAATGGTGGCCACTTCATCAGCAGTCAAGATATCGCATTCTTTGAGCATCGTTGCATGGGCAATCGATCCTTGAATATCGTGACGAGCAAAGCGTTGGTCGAAGCCGACAGAGGCGGTAAAGGCAGCCACGAAGCTGTCCGTCGCTTCACTGAAGCGTCCACCCCACATCTGCTGGCCCTGAGTGCTGGTAGGGCTGTTTTGTGCATCTTTGTTTGTTACTGAGACATTCGTGCTAGAATCAGAAGCAGATGAATTTTTACTTGATTCAGGATTACTAAGGTTTGAAGAATTGGCGTTCATATTGGTACAAGACAAGTCAAGAGAGTAAGAACTCAAGTATAGCAAATGATGAGGTTGCCTTACTAGCTACGCGCTTAGAGTTTTTTATTCCAAAACTCATGGAGATCATGAGGCCTTGGCAGTGGCTGACATATATTGCTTTTTGGTCACTGTTTCTCACAGTGATTGAGCGTCATGGTCTGTCCAGTTGGTCGGACTTTATCATCAAGCTTGTTGCGCGAACCATACAAAACGGTTTGACCGTTATACCTGCATTATATTTGGTAGATTATCTGCGCCCTGTCTTCAAAAATGCCAGTATTCCGAGTGTGAGTGTGCGTATCGTCATGCTGATGATGTTTGCCGCTACGGTTTCTATGGCTTTAGTCGTTTTGGTTTTGATTAATATGGGTTTGATGGAATATGATCGCCAAGCTTTTATGACCAATCTGTTTTTCAATACCGTACTGACGGGCGGTTTTACCATTGTATTTTTGCTGTACTTTTTGCGTAGCTACCGTGAGCTTAATGCGCTCAAGCTATCGTTTGAATACAAGTTGACTGCACAGAATGACTTAATAAAAGCCCGCACCGCGCCGCACTTTTTCTTTAATACCATCAACACACTGGTCTCACTCATTGAGTCCAATCCGTCAAAAGCCTCTGCTTTATTACAAAACGTTTCGGTCTTATATCGTGCCAGTTTTAGCGGCGAACGTGAGATTAGCTTTGAAGAAGAAGTTGCGCTGTGTGAGCATTATCTAGCGATCGAGTCTAGCCGTTTGGCAGACAAACTCGAGGTCCATTGGGATTTGCCTGATGAAGATATTATGTATGATATGGTGATTACGGCGTTAACCTTACAAAGCGTACTGGAGAAAATGCTACTCAATGTGGTTGAGATGACCACTGAAACCATCCATTTTAATATTAAAGTCACTTGGGAGCAGCACAGAGTAGCTATTCAGATCGACGTGGAACTTCCTACAAAGACCTTAATCATTAACCATGATTTGCGTCAGCATATGGATTTTTATATTCAAGCGGATCGATTACGTGCGTACTTTGGTCAAAGTGCTGATATCCAAAGCACAGTGACTGGTAACCACATTACTACCATTATTGACTATCCCTTACAAGACGTCAGTTTATAATCTTTCCTCTTTTACCATTTTTTATGATGTTCTCAGACACTATATTCTTATTATAAGATGTTGTGGCATATTTATTGCATCGTCTTTTATATCTATGTCTTTTATATCTATGTCTTTTATATCTATATGGTTATTGCGATTTTTATCTGGCAATTATTGACAATGAGTGGTTACTATCAAAAATATGATGCAGAAAATTTCACCATATTGAACTGGCCAGTACATTCGTCATACCATCGAAACATATTCAGTAGAGTTTGGGGTGGGAGTTTACATGCGTATTGTAGTTTGTGATGATGAGCCTTTAGCGCGTGAGCGTTTGGTCAGAATCGTACAGGAGTCAGGTCATGAGGTGGTTGCTCAAGCTACCACAGGGGCAGAAGCGATTGTCGCCGTAAAAACTCAGCAGCCTGACATTATATTATTAGACATTCGTATGCCTGAGATGGATGGGGTGCGCTGTGCCCAAGAGCTGGACAAACTTGATCATCCACCAGCCATTATATTTGTCACCGCTTACGATCATTATGCGATAGCGGCACTAAAAGCCAATGCAATTGGTTATCTGTTGAAACCGGCAAACAAAGACGAGCTATTAGAAGCACTGAACAAAGCAAAAAACCTAAACGCGGCGCAATTGAACGAAATTCGCAAGCTTGCAAATCCAGCGGCGCGTCCGATACGCGAGCATATTGCTGCTCGTACCCATCGCGGGGTCGAATTGATTAAGCTCAAAGATATCTATTATTTTGCGGCAGATCAAAAATACGTCAAAGTACGTCACAAAGATGGTATGGTATTGATTGATGAGACCCTAAAAGAGCGAGAGCGAGAGTTTGATGATCGTTTGTTCCGTGTGCATCGCAACGCTATTATCAATCTGAATTTTTTAGACTTTTTAGAAACCCTAGACGCTGGACAATATCAGATACGTTTTAAAGGAATCGATGAGACGTTAGCCGTGAGTCGTCGTCATCTGCCAGCCTTACGTGACAAAATCCAAAGCATGTAATAGGATGTTTTCAGAGCGACATAATCATCCCATATCATCAAACCCTTATTTATGCTTAAATAGGGGTATTTTTTTGCGCCAGCATTTACTATCTCTGATGTGAGTCGATCATTTTTTGTGGCAAGTTTTCCTAATCGCTTAGCACCAACTTAGCACTGACATTGTAGCATTTAGATTATAGTACCGAATTTATTGAGGCCCTTTATGAGCAATCTGCAGCAACCTGCTTTGACTACCTTAACCATCGCCACGCGACAGAGTCCTTTGGCTCTATGGCAAGCGGAGCATATTCGTGATCGCTTACTGGCGCTCTATCCTGAGTTGACAGTTGAGTTACTAAAAATTGTCACTAAGGGTGACAAGATTTTGGACACACCTTTGGCCAA
This sequence comes from Psychrobacter sp. PSP, assembly GCF_024085615.1. NCBI lineage: Bacteria > Pseudomonadati > Pseudomonadota > Gammaproteobacteria > Moraxellales > Moraxellaceae > Psychrobacter > Psychrobacter sp. PSP. Next base: position 73,439 of record NZ_JABLTF010000017.1, on the reverse strand, counting down.
AATTGGCGGTAAGGGTTTATTTGTCAAAGAGCTCGAGCAAGCATTGTATAACAAGCAAGCAGATATTGCGGTACATTCGCTAAAGGACGTACCGATGCAGCTGCCTGAAGGCTTGACACTAGGTGTCTATTGCAAGCGTGCTTCACCAACTGATGCTTTTGTCTCAAATACTTATAATAGTATTGATGAATTGCCGCAAGGTGCAGTTGTTGGGACTTCAAGTTTGCGCCGTCAATGTCAGATCAAAGCCTACCGCCCAGATCTACAGATCAAAACCTTGCGCGGCAATGTCGGTACGCGTTTGGGAAAATTAGATGCAGGCGAGTATGATGCCATTATCTTGGCGACCAGTGGCTTGCAGCGTATTGAATTAGATGAGCGGATACGTGGGCAGCTAGATATTGATGCCTGCTTGCCTGCCGTTGGTCAAGGTGCGTTAGCCATTGAATGCCGTGAAGGTGATGACGAGGTGTTGAAATTACTAGCGCCATTGAACGATGATAAAGCGCGTATTCGCCTTATCGCTGAGCGTGCGCTTAACCGTCACTTGGAGGGTGGCTGCCAAGTCCCGATTGCAGCCTACGCAGTGTTGCAGATGGCGGATGAAACCAGTGCGAATAACGATGACAATGGTGAAAACGGCAACAACGATAACAACGATAACGGTAATGTATTGTGGTTACGTGGTCGAGTGGGTAAAGCGGATGGTAGTAAGCTGTTAAAAGCAGAAAAGCGAGTGACATTGGTTGGTACACAAGACGAGCAAGAGTCGCAGGCAAATCAGCTCGGTATTGATGTTGCCAATATACTACTTGCTGATGGTGCAGGGGCTATCTTGTCAGCGATTTATCACGCTGAATAGCGTATTCACTTTGTCATACTGAGTCATTGATCCACATATCCACTGTTTGGTCGATGATTCAGTCCATTCTACAAGCCTTTTGTCGTGGTACATCTATGTCATCAACGTCAACTAAAGCTAGGTCTACTCATAAAAATCAATCCACTGATGGGTCGGTGCCAAAAATTGTCATCAATACGCGGCCGATAGCACGCGCTGCGCCATTGACGAATCATTTGCGAGCAGCAGGGTTCACGGTGGTTGAGATACCGATGTTGACGTTGCAGCCGCGCCCAACGACTGGCGATGACCTAGCATTGATGCGTGCGTGGCTAGCAGGTGAATATAAGGCTCTGGTCATCATAAGCCCAACGGCGGCCACTTCTGGGTTGAATGTTTGGCAGTCGCTTGTGTACAGTGAGCATGACGATAGTAGTTATGCGCAACCGGACAATAAAGCAGCCAACATAGCTTCTGAAGCTTTGGTAGCCCCAAGTCAAATCATTGCAGTGGGTCAAGCAACCGCTACGGCATTGACTCAAGCCAATATAGACGCGGCAAACTACCAAGTACGACAGCCTGAAGTTGCCAATAATGAAGGTATGCTAGCAATGCCTGAGATAGAGCGTTTACAGGCGGGTGATAAGCTTTTGATATGGCGCGGACTGGGCGGGCGACGATTATTGGTCGATACTTTACAAGCACGCGGTGTACATATCGATAGTATTGCGTGGTATAAGCGTACAATGCCTACCGAGGCAATGACTCAGTATCAGCAGTGGCAAAAAGATTTTTTTGTATGTAATCAAACGACAAATACAACACCAAAGCAAGCAAAACCTATCGTCGTCGTGAGTAGTGGCGCTGCTTTTGAGCATTGGACGAGCATCGTCCAAGGTGCAAGAGAAAAAATGTCAGAACCAAAACGTAGTAATGACATAATGACTGATGCAAGAGATAATTTGCCACTCACGCTAGCGGACTTTTCTTATGTCGTATTGGGTGAGCGCTTAGCAAATATGGTTGCAGCGCAGCACCTGAGCTATTGGCGTGTAGAGGATTTGGCGCCAGACACCATTCTTTCAGCCATCACTACCGATACTTAGGGCGTGTCCCTATTTTAAAAATGGTGATAAATCACAGGCAAACAGCGTCAAAGATTTAGCCATTTTTAGCCCATTTAGTGACAAACGTTTGAATTGGGGACATGCCCTAATTTTATAATTTCTATTTGATTTAAATATGTTTATACCTACCCATCACGGTACTGTCTTATGCCAATGAATTCTGAGTCTTTATCTAAGGATCCTTCTGCTATACAGCAGCGTCGGCAAGCAAATATCTTGCTGCTGCGGATGCAGTGGTTGGTCATTTTGCTGCTTATCGCGGCATTACTCTGGCTCTATATTAGTCAGCAGCGTTTTCAGCACAGTGTCAATGAGCGGTTGCAGAGCAATGAGCAGGTTGTCAGTCGTCTAAATGAGATGGACGATCGTTTATTTGCCATGAGTCAACAGACATTGCCAGAGCCTAGAATCAAAGCCAGTAGCCAAGCGCAAAACCAGCTGGATTTACTACGTATTCAAATAAAAGCCGCTGACAGATTGCTAGCAGACAACAATGATAGTGCCGCGATCGAGTTGTTGCGAGGTTTGCATTGGCAATTGGCACAAAGTAGCAACGAGATTGCACCTGCATTGACCGTCGTAATCAAGCAAAGTTTGCTTAAAGACATCGAGCGATTACAAGCGCAAAGCTCACAACCTAGCCCATGGCAAATACAAAATCTTGCGATTCAAAACATCCAAGAGTTTTTGCACAGTCATGAGCGCCTTGGGAGTTACGAGGGTACTGATATCCAGCGCCGAGAGCTAGTTGATGCTGCAACTGAGGGTGACCAAAAGCGTGCAGTAGCGAACCCGCCTGCTCAAACGTCAGTGCGTAACGATATGACATTAACGCGTAGACAACTGACGATTCATGAAGTCATCATGACGTTGAATTTGGCGAGCCAAGCGAGCAATATGCGCGAGCAGGATCAACTGATCAATTATTTGACCCAAGCGCGCAAACAGCTAAAAACCTTACTACCTAAATCATCGGTTAGCAATGGCAAAAACTCCGCGCAAGTTGGCGCCATTGGCATTGCTCCATCCGACAAAAAGCCAAAGGGTACGGACAACAACCTAGAGACCATGCAGTCGCCAAATGATATACCAGAGGTCATTGCCTGGCTTGACCAACTGATTGTCAATGCTCCTAAGCCAACACCCTTGTTAACCACACAGATTTTGGATAAGCCACAACCTTAATCGATACGGTTCGAAACAGCTATATATAGACAACATGAGACACAAGGTAAGTTATGACCAATATGAGTGAAAAGCCAGATTTTATGTCTGAGGTAGCAAGTGATCGACCTGAAGTACTGGCGCATTACCCAGTGATTCATTATCAGCCGATTCATTGGGGTGAGATGGATGCCTTTAACCATTTAAATAACGTGGTGTATTATCGTTATTCTGAGTCAGCGCGCATTGGCTATTTACATGCGTTAGATATGTTCGATGGCAGTATGGTCACCGTCTTAGCACAGTCGAGCTGCCAGTATTTGCACCCAGTGACCTATCCTGATACTTTGTTATTGGGCGTTCGCTGTCAGCGTCTGGGCAATACCAGTATTGCGATGGAATATAGCTACTATAGTACAGCACAAAACAAAATCGTTGCGACCGCTGATGCCGTCGTAGTGCGTCTCGATAGTGATGGGAAAGGTAAGTTACCGTGGACAGCAGAAGAACGTGCGCGCTTACTGGCATTAGAGGCAAAATTTGGTCATACCCCTGAATATTAGAATAGGCTTTAGCTGCGTTGATGACCTATCTCGGATAGTGTTATATAACCATCAAAAATAAAAAAGGCGCGCTAACATTATCGTAGCGTGCCTTTTTTCATGACTTTTCTCAGGCCATTTTCCAAGTAGATTTTAGCTCTCTTGCGGGGCGTGCACAAAATCCACCACATTGAGATCAAAACCTGATAACGCATAAAACTTCATGGGCGATGACAGTAGACGCATATCACGGACGCCTAAATGACGTAATATCTGTGCACCAACGCCGATACTGCGATAAGGCTGCTGGGTGATGGTCGATTGTGACTCATTGTCCAAGGCTTTATCTAATGCATCTCCTAGATCGACCGGCTGATGATTGCCGACCCAAACCAACACACCGCGCTCTGAGGCGCTAATCTCTTCTAGCGCTGATTGGACGCTCCAGCCACTACGACCAGTCATATCATTTTTGGCGGCAAATAAATCACGCAGCGGGTGGAAACCGTGGACACGTACGGTACTCACGCCTTCGCTCACATCTCCTTTTACCAAGGCGATATGAGTTTCTTCAGCGCCGAACTCGCGGAAACGGTGCAAGGTAAAAGTGCCATGTTCTGTTTCAAAAGGACGAGTTTCGATTTCCTCTACCGTTTGCTCATTGGCGATGCGGTAGTTGATGAGATCAGCAATGGTGCCCATCTTGATGTTATGCTCTTTGGCAAATATCTCAAGATCATCGCGACGTGCCATGGTGCCATCAGCGTTGATGATTTCTACAATCACCGCTGCAGGCTCCAGTCCCGCTAGGCGAGCCAAGTCGCACCCTGCTTCTGTGTGGCCTGCACGGTGTAGAACGCCGCCGTTTTGTGCCATGATAGGGAAAATATGCCCAGGCTGCACGATGTCTTCTGGTTTGGCTGCCGAAGATACAGCGGCTTGAATAGTGCGAGCACGGTCAGCCGCTGAGATACCTGTGGTCACGCCTTCAGCCGCCTCAATCGATACTGTAAAGTTGGTGCTAAATTTTGCCTCGTTGCGATCTGACATCAGCGGCAATGCCAATTGCTGGCAACGCGCTTGTGATAGCGTCAGACACACCAAGCCGCGCGCGTGGGTAATCATAAAGTTAATGTCTTCAGGACGAACATGGGTCGCCGCCATGATGATATCGCCTTCGTTTTCGCGGTCTTCATCATCCATCAAGATGACCATTTTTCCAGCACGAATGTCTTCGATAATCTCAGGAATCGTATTTAAACTCATAGTAAATCTCAATATTTTATTATTAATAAATATGTGTGGTTTGTAATATAAAGGGTTGTCGGCTCATTGTAGCAGTAGTTGGTAACACGTGCTGTTGCCGTTGAGCAAATCGTTTGATCATCGTAGCAACCAAATATGAAAATGTTTCATGATTCTTATTCATCATGACGATAGGTATTTTAACGGTTTTTGCCTCAGCGTGCTGACCCAAAGCTGAACTATAACGCTTAGTCTTTTAAAAACAGGGTTCAGTTTTACCAATAGTATATGCAACTAACTTTCAAACCTTTTGATCCAGTGGGTCAATAGATCAGTCGTTACTGGCCGCTTGGCTTTTTAGCCACGCCATAAACTGCTTGCTATGCTGTTCTCGCTGGTTATCGGCAAACTCATAAAAGCTCGTGCCTGCTAAGTTTTCTGGCAAATAGCTTTGAGGGTAGTAGTGATTGGGATAATCATGCGGGTAAGCATAACCTTGACCATAGCCTTGATTGCGCATCAGTTTGGTCACGCCATTACGTAGATGTAGTGGTACTGGCGAGGCGTCTTTTTCTGCTAACGCCATCGCTGCATTGATCGCTTTATACGTGCTGTTACTCTTTGCACTGGTGGCTAAATAGACCACCACTTGCCCTAGGATAATACGCGCTTCTGGCATACCGATGGATTGCACACTGCGCAGGGCTGCATCAGCGAGGAGTAGGGCGTTTGGGTTGGCATTGCCGATATCTTCACTGGCTAAGATTACCAATCTGCGCGCGATAAATTCAGCTGGCTCTCCGCCCACCAGCATTCGCGCCATCCAGTACAGCGCCGCGTCAGGATCTGAGCCACGCACTGATTTGATCATGGCTGAGATAATATCGTAATGTTGCTCGCCATCTTTGTCATAACGTACCAATGCCGTCTGCGCCACTCGGCTGACCAGTTCGTCATCGATGACAATCGGTGATTGCTTGGCATCCGCTGTTTGAATCGCCAGCTCTAACAAGTTTAGTGCTTTTCTGGCATCGCCGTGGGCCAGTTGGCTGATGGTGTCTTGTGCCTGCAAGTCGATGGTGAGCTTTTTGAGTATATGGTCTTCCGAGAGTGCCCGCCGTAATACCGCACTGATTTGCTCAGGCGTTAATGGCTCTAAACGATACACTTGGCAACGTGACAACAGCGCGTTATTCACACTAAACGACGGATTCTCTGTCGTGGCGCCAATCAGTGTAATATCACCAGACTCTACCGCGCCCAATAATGCATCTTGCTGCGCCTTATTAAACCGATGAATCTCATCGATAAAGACCACTGGTGACTCAAATGCCAGTGAGTCTTTGCTATCGAGCACCTCGCGCAACTGCTTGACCCCAGTATTCAATGCAGAAAGCGCATGAAAAGGTCGATTGACCGCATCAGCCAATAGCATTGCGATGGTCGTCTTACCGATACCTGCTTCGCCGTGCAAAATAATAGAGGGCAGATGCCCTTGTTCGACCAAACGCTGTAAAGGTGCGCCAGTGGCCAAAAGATGCTCTTGGCCAATAATAGCCGCGAGAGAAGCAGGGCGCATACGCTGAGCAAGAGGGGTGTCGGCATGAAAGTTAGGCGGCATAAGGTTCTCTATTGAAAAATTAAAAAACGGTCTATTGGCTAAAGTGGCGGCCATTGAGAGATTTTATAGTCAAATCTAAATAACGACATACTCGTCTATAGTTATCATTTCTATTGAAGTGAAAAGCGTTTGTTTGCTTGGCATGATTCTCGCAGCAACTTTACTATGACAATGAGTATTAGACATCAGCAGTCAAAGTAGGCTACTTTATAAGTATGGTACTTGCTATAAGCAATACACGCTAGGCTAACGCAAAAACATGTTAATGAAAGCTAACGAAGCGTATAGCTTATGTCCCCAGCACTTTATTTTTAATCATTCATCCTTACTAACGGTTCAATGGTAACGATCAGAATGATTGACCAAACACCATTTATTATCACTGGCCTATCAACGATAAGGTATTGCACTGACTATGATGAGACCACCTCTCAAGCGTTTATTGAACCGATACTCACGTAATATTGCAAAAAAGCAGCAGTCGCGTTGTCTGACAGTTGGTGAGATCGCGTTGGCACGCTCAGTGTTCGGTGACAGTATCAGATTAGATGAAGTGCGACTAAAAACCACTTGGTGGGTTCTCAAAAGTTATGCGGTGAGTCCGAATGGTAATGTTTACTTTAATCCCGCCGATTGGATCACAGATTTTAGTGTGGCCTCGTTAGGCAAGCAAAGCTGGCTCATCCATGAGCTCACCCATGTGTGGCAGTTACAGCAAGGCTTGAAAGTGGTACGCGGTGCCCTTATCGATCGGCGATATGATTATGTGCTAGAGACGGGTAAGTCCTTTTTTAAATACGGTATCGAGCAGCAGGCGCGAATGGTTCAAGATTATTTTGTGCGCCGTCAAAAAGGACAGGATTGTCAGGATTTAGAAGCCTGTATACCATTTTTGACAGTAAACGACATGACTGACAAAAAACGCGCCAACAGCAATTTTACTATTTAAACTGCCTCATAGTAAGCGAAAAGCCTACGTGCATCACCATTTTAGCTTTTTATATTTTAGCCTTATTAAAGGATATTTACGCTTATGTTTCGACTTTTGCCAGTAAAGCCTAATGTTGATACTTCTGCTAGCTCAGCTCTGGCCGCAGTAGCGCTAACGGGCGTGCTATTTCTGACCGGCTGTCAGCAGCAAGCTGACGCACCGCCTGTATCAGATGAGGCTCAGACAACTGAAAAAACAAGTGAGGAAGACAGTCAACCTATGCAGCAAAGTGATTCTGCTGCGGCGCGTATAGAGCAGTTTCAGCCTATATACGTTGCGCAAGCGCAAGGGCTACAGCGTCGACTACAAGCAGAGTATGAGTCACTGGAAGCGGCAGATACTTCAGATAGCGAAGAGTCGCTATTACTCAATGGAGCGACTAACGATTCAGCTACTCTTACAGAAAATGCGAATAGCGCCAATTCCGAACCATTACCAGCTGATAGTCCAGTAGAAGCTAACGCTACCAGTGAGGAAGGTTCGGATACAGAGATGAATACAAGTACGGAAGTTGGAGAGCGTGACTTAACGGTATTAAAACGTATTAGCCTTGAGCCGCGCAAACCGATTATATTGACGGAAGAGCAGATCATCGAGCGATATCAGCAAACGATGGCAGCGTTATATCAGCCTGTGACCACGCCCCTTAGTGCAGAAGATGCGGATACGCTAATCAACATAGCGACCTTAGTTCCTCAGTTATTTGAGCATGCAGAGATTGCAGGAAGGGTCAGTGCAAAAAGCCCTGCGCTGGCTCGGTTGATTATTCAGCACCAAGTATGGGAGCAAATAGAAGCGCAGCAAGTGGTTGATATGCAGCAAATGAAGCAACAACAGCAGCAAGAATTTGAAACGCTCATGGCCAAATTCAACGATACGATTAAAGGATATGACGAGCAGATTGCTAAATATGAGCAGACGTTAAAAGAGTTTCAATAACGGTTTAAATGATACACATAGTAACGAGTTTGCCAATAATTGGATGAAGTATATCCAATAGTATCTATCCCATCATAGCAATAAAAAATCCCGCACGATGGCGGGATTTTTTATTGTAAAGATACTATTTTTGATTACTTACGGTCTTCAACCTTGACAAAGTCACGGCGCGTTTCACCAGTATATAACTGACGTGGACGACCGATCTTGTATGGGGCGCTGTGCATCTCTAACAAATGGCTGATCCAACCTGAAGTACGAGCCAGTGCAAAGATTACCGTAAACATTGATGTTGGGATACCGATGGCTTTTAAGATAATACCAGAGTAAAAATCAACGTTTGGATATAGGTTACGCTCGATGAAGAACGGGTCTTCTAGTGCAATTTTTTCGAGTGCCATTGCCAATTCAAGTTTAGGATCGTTGACACCAAGTGCTTCTAATACTTCATCACAAGTCTCTTTCATGACTTTCGCACGTGGATCGAAGTTTTTGTAGACACGGTGACCAAAGCCCATTAGCTTCACTTCACGGCTTTTCACTTTTTCCATAAATGCTGGCACGTTTTCAACCGTACCGATTTCATCAAGCATTTCTAGTACAGCTTCGTTGGCGCCGCCATGCGATGGACCCCAAAGAGCTGCGATACCAGCAGCGATACAGGCATAAGGGTTGGCACCCGTTGAGCCGGCTAGGCGCACAGTAGAAGTCGAGGCGTTTTGCTCGTGGTCTGCGTGCAAGGTGAAGATTTTGTCCATGGCGCGGGTGACGACGTCGTTTGGCTCATAGTCCACATCAGCAGGAGTCGCAAACATCATGTACAAGAAGTTCTCAGCGTAGCTAAAGTCGTTACGTGGATACATGAACGGTTCGCCCTGCGAGTATTTATAGCTCATCGCCGCAAGCGTAGGCATCTTAGCAATCAAACGAATAGCTGTGATTTCACGATGCTCTTCGTTGCTTAGGTCTAGGTTGTCATGATAGAACGCTGATAACGCACCAACGACACCAACCATAATGGCCATTGGATGCGCGTCACGGCGGAAACCTTCAAAGAATTTACGCAATTGATCATGAACAGCCGTATGTTCACGAATTTTTTCAAAGAAATCTGCCTTTTGCTCAGCGTTAGGTAGCTCGCCATTTAGCAACGCATATGCCACTTCTAGATATTCAGCATGGTTTGCTAACTCGTCGATAGGGTAGCCGCGGTGTAATAATTCGCCTTTGCCACCATCGATATAAGTAATTTTTGATTCAACGGGAGCAGTTACTTTAAAACCAGGGTCATAAGACCAAAATCCTGATTCTTGCAAAGCAGCAACATCGATAACTGGGCGCCCTAAAGTACCTTCAATAATAGGAAGTTCGTATTCTTCACCATTCACGGTTAGTTTGGCATTAGTGTCAGCCATAAATTGCTCTCCATTGTTTTTGATTCGTTAGAATAAAATTACTACAGACGCATACCTCACGTCGTTATCTGTCAAACGGCAAAATCCGTTTCACTCATTTAATACGCAAGGTATATTAGCAGCAATTACTTGTGATTTGAAAAAACTTTTATTGACCGTGGGTCCAATTGGCACGGCCTAGCGGTGGTTGTTCGCTGTAATTTTTGTATCAAAATATGTCTGATTGGTTATTTTGCGCCAAACTTTCTGTTTATTAAACATGTTTACAACGTCAATATTGACGTTATATTTTGGGGTTTGTCGCAAAAACGCAGCAGGATTTTCGCAAAAAACGAGGCTACAAACAGACAGGGCATGAGCAGTAGACAAGTTAAGTGTCGAGCATAATTGTCAGAGGTAAGCGTTTTCCACATTCAGTATTGCATATATCTATTCGTTTGTTAATTAAGTGTGTGACTTTATTACTTTAGGGATAAATTTGTAATTATCGCCCAGTCATTTTATAATTGCAGGAATTGACTGGCACTAGCTTTGTGCGAATTGATAAGTGGTCATGATATAGTGTCGCCTAGAGCTTACTTTATACATGCTTATTTACGATTGTCTGGTATTTTGATAAACCAAACCGAATTCTGTGGTTTAAATGTTCTTGTTAACTGCTCTATTTTTAGATGCTCAGCACCAGTATTTAGTGCTCAGTACAAGGTTTATTTTGATAGAGAAGACATATTAACGTTGTCTGGCTATTCATACGACCAATAAAAATAGACTGGTTAGTCGATCTTACTCATGTTTATTTTCTTTGTTGTATAATAGATAGGTTGTTTTGTAGGCCTGTCAGCTCGACAAGCGACACTAAACAGCTTATCAATACCTTATATACATGATTCTTTCTTCATATTTAGCACAAACTAAAAGAAGTCAGCTAGCTCTTCCTTACTTTATTCGTCTCGTGTGTTGCTCGATGCTCAACTGATACCATTTTTGTCAAGCGTTGATAGCAGATACAGGAGTATAACCGCAAAAAGGATGCCCGCTGTGAAAAGCAACCGACCTATTGATCTGCCTCTAAGCCAAGTGATTAGCGTTAATCGCTCACCGATCGCAATCGCCTCTATTTTGCATCGTATCTCTGGCATTATTTTATTCTTATTAATTCCTGTTATGCTGTGGCTATTACAGAACTCATTGGCGTCGCCTGAGAGTTTTGAGACCGTATTTGACAACGTACTTGTGCGCTTTTTGGCATGGATATTTGTTGCCGCCATTGCATATCACTTCGTGATGGGTATCAAACATTTATTTGCTGATATGGGCATGAACGAAGAGCTAAAATCTGGCCGCGCTGCCTCTATGGTCAGTTTTGTAATTGCAGCGATTTTAGTTGTCGCGTCATTTATATGGGTGATGTTCTAATGATTAAAAATGATTCAGGAATCAAAAGTGCTACTGGTCTGACAGGTTCAGGCTCACGCGATTGGATTATTCAGCGTATTAGTGCTGTTGTTTTAGCCGTTTATAGTGTGGTGTTGCTGGGTTTCTTTTTGACCCACGGCGATGTCACGTATCTTGAGTGGTCATCATTCATGACTAGCCTGCCAATGCGTTTATTTAGCTTAGTTGCTGTACTTGCATTAGCTGGCCATGCTTGGGTGGGAATGTGGACAGTATTTACTGACTATATTACGACAGGCAAACTGGGCTCAAGCGCAGCAGGTTTACGTTTAGTGCTACAGTCATTGATGATTATCGCTATTTTAGTATTTCTATTTTGGGGCATCATGATTTTTTGGGGTAACGGCTTTAGTGTCGTTGCTGTTTAATGATTGAGTGACCAGCTTTAGTATTGATATAAGCATCTATATATAACGGATGCGCGCAGCTGGTATGTCAGCTGATAGAGTAGTTTAAAAGTATCCGTTGATAGCCAAAAATAGTCATAGCATTGGACCAACAGCGCCCACTATTTAGATTGTCGCTGAATGAGCAACAAGGTTGAGCAGGTTTGGTTCAGTATAACGATAGATATGCAAATTAAGTGGTCAAAGACTGTTATATCCTCTTCTTTAATAAGTGCATGTAATGGCCAAATAAAAGCCCTTAAACCTGCAATAAGAAGATTTTAAAACACGCTTTTCATTTACTTATAAGCATTAATAGGCATTAGGAAAACCGTAATGGCAACTAGACAAGACAATACCATTAGTAATATTAAGACCCTAAACTACGATGCAGTTATCGTTGGTGGCGGTGGTTCAGGTATGCGCGCTTCATTGCACTTAGCGGAAGCGGGTATGAAGGTTGCAGTCCTGACCAAAGTATTCCCAACACGTTCGCACACGGTTGCCGCTCAGGGTGGTATCGGTGCAAGTTTGGGCAACATGAGTAACGACAACTGGCACTTCCATTTTTATGACACCGTAAAAGGGTCAGATTGGTTAGGTGACCAAGACGCTATCGAGTATATGTGCCGTGAAGCACCAAAGGTAGTCTATGAGCTTGAGCACATGGGCATGCCGTTTGACCGTAACGAAGATGGTACGATTTATCAGCGTCCATTCGGCGGTCATACGTCAAACTATGGCGAAAAAGCGGTACAACGTGCGTGCGCTGCTGCTGACCGTACAGGTCACGCATTGCTACACACGCTGTATCAGAAAAACTTACAGCAAGGCACTGAGTTCTTTATCGAGTGGATTGCGCTTGATTTGATCAAAGACGAAGCGGGTAACATCAACGGTGTTATCGCTCTTGAGCAAGAGACAGGTACTGTTGCGGTATTCCAAGCACCAGTTACTGTTCTAGCAACAGGTGGTGCAGGTCGTATCTTTGCCGCTTCTACCAACGCTTATATCAACACTGGTGATGGTATTGGTATGGCAGTTCGCGCTGGTATCCCACTACAGGATATGGAGTTCTGGCAGTTCCATCCAACGGGCGTTCATGGTGCAGGTGTACTATTGACCGAAGGGTGCCGCGGCGAAGGTGCTATCTTGCGTAACAAGGATGGCGAAGCTTTCATGGAGCGTTATGCCCCAACCGTTAAAGATTTGGCACCACGTGATCTCGTATCGCGCTCTATGGACCAAGAAATTAAAGAAGGTCGTGGTTGTGGCCCTAATGCTGACCATATCGTCATGGACATGACCCATTTGGGTGTCGACACTATCATGAAGCGTCTACCGTCAGTATTTGAGATCGGTAAAAACTTCGCCAACGTTGACATTACTAAAGAACCTATTCCAGTTATCCCAACCATTCACTACATGATGGGTGGTATTCCAACCACTATCCATGGTCAGGTAATCGTGCCGGATCTAGAGGCAGGTACAGATGAAGACGGTTTATATGCTAATGGTAACGTCGTTAAAGGACTATACGCTATTGGTGAGTGCGCTTGTGTGAGTGTACACGGTGCCAACCGTTTAGGTACCAACTCACTACTTGATTTGGTTGTGTTTGGTCGTGCTGCTGGTAAGCACATTGTTGATGAGTTCCATCAAAATGATCATAACTACAAACCACTTGATCCGCATGTACTTGATATCACGGTTGGTCGTTTAAACAAATTGCAGCAATCAACATCAGGCTACAATGCACAAGACGTGGCTGATGAGATTCGTGCGACGATGCAGAAACACGCCAGTGTATTCCGTACGCAAGCCATGATGGATGAAGGCGTTGAGAAAATTTTAGCGCTGGGTGAGAAAGTCGAACAAATCCATTTGGGTGATAAATCACAAGTCTTCAACACTGCTCGTATCGAAGCGTTTGAAGTGGCAAACCTATACGAAGTAGCAAAAGCGACGATGGTATCAGCCGCGAGCCGCCACGAAAGCCGCGGCGCGCATAGTGTCTCTGATTATGATCGTCCAGAAGATGATGACTATGCACCAAACGGCCGTAATGACCACGATTGGATGAAGCATACTTTATGGTATTCTGAAGGCAACCGTATCATTTACAAACCAGTTCGCAAAGTGCCACTGACTGTTGACTATATCGAACCAAAAGTTCGCGTCTATTAATCCTAGACTATGCGCTCGATATAAACAGAAAGCTTAAACGTTTTATCCCTTATTCATTTATTAAAAAGGTGACCGCCAGCTACATGCTCATAGGAGTGCTGCTAGGCTATTAATTGATATTCAATTATCAGTAGTGATTAGTAGCCAGCACTCATATGTTGCAATCTTTGTATGCCCGCCATCACCTACGTGTGGAGTTTAGCATTATGAGCCGAGGTACTCGCACCATCGAAATCTATCGCTACGATCCTGATGTGGACGCAGCCCCACGCATGCAAACTTATACGATTGAATTACTTGATTCAGATCGTATGTTGCTTGACGTGTTATTACGCCTAAAGAAAGAAGATGAAACAATCACTTTCCGCCGCTCTTGCCGTGAAGGTATTTGTGGTTCTGATGGCATGAACATCAATGGTAAAAATGGTCTAGCATGTCTAATCAACATGAACACGCTACCAGAAAAAGTAACCGTTCGTCCGTTACCTGGTTTGCCAGTGGTTCGTGACTTGGTTGTTGATATGAACCAATTCTACGAGCAATACGAAAAAGTACATCCGTACTTAATCAATGATCAGCCAGCACCCCCAACTGAGCGTCTGCAGTCTCCTGCTGAGCGTGAAAAGTTAAATGGTCTGTATGAGTGTATTCTGTGTGCATGCTGCTCAACGAGCTGCCCATCTTTTTGGTGGAACCCTGATAAGTTCTTAGGTCCATCAGCGTTGCTACATGCGTATCGCTTTGTGGCTGACAGCCGTGACGGTGACACGCAAGCACGTTTGGCGCGTTTAGACGATCCGTTCAGTTTATTCCGTTGCCGCGGTATCATGAACTGTGTGTCAGTTTGTCCAAAAGGCTTGAACCCAACCAAAGCAATCGGTCATTTACGTAATATGTTGATTGATCAAGCTGGTTAATTGTTTTGATTATTATTGACTAACAAAAACACCACCTATTCATTAGGTGGTGTTTTTGTTAGTCAAAATCACTGATTATAGTAGTATTAATTTTCTGATTACTATTGTTTGAAGTGGGCTTCTATTGGTAGCGATGAATAATCCTGCCGGATAGGTAGAACAAGAAGCCTAGTACACTGGTGAATAATAGAACGTTAGTCTATCCGTAAATCCGTACGGGCGATACGTTAGTCATATGCAAGAAGACATATTGTATAAACAGTCAATCTATACAATCAGATACACGTAAAGTTTGGTATAATTACATCCTGAACTTGATCAAACATTGCGAAGTTTGTTTCCAATGCATTAAAAGTAGCATTTATACGGGCTATTGCATTAATACAATAAAACGTTATGTATACAATAACGATGCTTCTATAATTGATAATAGATATTCATTACGTAAATACTTAGTATTGAACAAACAAACTATATCGCAAAAAACGCTCATGATATGCTATACAGCAATGCATGTTTATCTGAAACAATAAGATTTGTTAGCAAATAGCGGATATTTCAGCGATAATAGCCAGTTTATAGGCTAGCTGAAAGATTGACCATTTATTAATAATTTATCATTGATGAATTGGTTATGGCTAAAAGAAGTATATATAAATTAATGTTGTGAAACGAGCCAGATCAGAAAACTGAGTGTTCACAAATAAATTTATTTTTAACATAGGTGTTGCAATAAGACTTGTTATCACTATTTAGCATTACTTGCTCTTTTAGACAATGACAGCAATATTCTATAGTGACGGCAATACTTAGGGATAAAGGGTTTTATCGAACTGTATTCAATGGGGTATGACGAATTGTCTAAACGCCTAGCATACAACGACTGACACCATAATAAGCACGATTCCATTCATTTATCTATCAAATAGACGATTATTATGAATAGTATAACCAAAGAAAAAGCGGGCCAAGGACATACTGAACTGGCCGCCGATAATGCCAGCTATATAGAAGCTCTTTATGAGCAATACCTAACGGACCCTGATAGTGTTGACACAGATTGGCAAGCGTACTTCGAACAGTACAAATCGTCAAATGATGCTCAGCATAATGCTATTAAAGACCAATTTTTGTTACTTGCCCGCAATCAAACGGCGAACAAATCGAGTAACGAAAGTACCGGTACAAGTAGTAGTAATTCAGACAACTGTACTGATCCAAAGCAAATGGGTGTACAGCAACTCATCTCCGCATACCGCCGCCGTGGTCACCGCCGCGCCAAGCTAGATCCATTGAACTTACATCCACGTGCAGAAGTGGAAGATCTGACCCTAGCTTATCACAACCTATCAGAAGCCGACCTTGATACTGTATTCCCAACCAATGATTTAGTGATCGGTAAAGACGAAGCGCCATTGCGTGAAATTATCGAGATCATGGAGCGTGTTTACTGCCGCCATATCGGTATTGAGTATATGCATGTGACCACCAGCACTGAAAAACGCTGGATGGAAGAGTATGTAGAAAGCAATCTAGGCTATATCAAGTTTGACAAAGAAAAGCGTTTGTCTATTCTTGAGCGTCTAACAGCGGCCGAAGGTCTAGAAAAATATTTGGCGCGTAAATATACAGGCGTTAAGCGTTTTGGTCTAGAAGGTGGTGAGAGTTTCATACCTGCAGTCAATGAAATCATCCAACGTGCTGGTGGCTATGGTACAAAAGAGATGGTCATTGGTATGGCTCACCGTGGACGTCTAAACGTGTTGGTCAATATTTTGGGCAAAAACCCTGCAGACTTATTTGATGAGTTTGACGGTAAAGTGCAGCCAGAAAAAGGCTCAGGCGACGTTAAGTATCACAATGGTTTTTCATCTAACGTGATGACCCCAGGTGGTGAAGCGCATTTAGCCTTAGCATTTAACCCATCGCATCTTGAAATCGTTGCACCAGTACTACAAGGCTCAGTACGTGCACGTCAAGTGCGCCGTAATGATCAGCCGTCATTAGATAATACTGGTGGCAACTCAGTGTTACCTATCGTTATCCATGGTGATGCGGCTTTTGCTGGACAGGGTGTGGTTCAAGAAACCTTCCAAATGTCACAGACCCGTGCTTATACCACTGGCGGTACTGTACATATCGTTATCAATAACCAAGTTGGCTTTACCACTAGCCGTCAAGAAGATGTTCGTTCAACCGAATATTGTACTGATGTCGCAAAAATGGTACATGCACCAATCCTACACGTGAATGGTGATGATCCTGAATCAGTCGTTTTCGCGGCTCAATTAGCCTTAGACTATCGTCATCAGTTTGATAAAGACATCATTATTGACTTGTTCTGCTACCGTCGCAACGGTCACAACGAGGCAGATGAGCCTTCAGCCACTCAGCCATTGATGTATGCAGTTATTAAGAAGCTGCCAACGACACGTACCCTTTATGCACAAAAGCTCATCGCAGAAGGTATCTTAAATACTGAAGAAGAAAAACAGTATGAAGATAATTATCGTGAATCTTTAGACCGTGGCGATTACGTTGTCAGCTCACTGGTTCAAGAGCCTAACGAGCAGCTATTTGTAGACTGGAAGCCTTATCTAGGTCATGACTTGGTTGACGATTGGGATACCAGTGTTGATATCGAAAAGCTCAAAGGTTATGGACGCCGTATGGCTGAGATGCCAGAAGGCTACAAGCTACAGCGTCAGGTTCAAAAGGTTGTTGAGCAGCGTCTAGCCATGCAAACAGGCGAAGAGCCTCTCAACTGGGGTGCCGCTGAGACATTAGCCTATGCATCATTAGTTGATAACGATGATGTCTTGGTACGTATTACTGGTGAAGATGTCGGCCGTGGTACATTCTCACATCGTCATACTGAAATCTACAATGTTAATGATGGCAGCATGTATGTGCCACTTGCTCATTTGAGCGAGAAACAAGCACGCTTTGCAACTTATAACTCGTTATTATCAGAAGAAGCTGTATTGGCCTTTGAATATGGCTATGCAACCACCGTACCGAATGCTTTGATCGTTTGGGAAGCGCAGTTTGGCGATTTCGTTAACGGTGCTCAAGTTGTCATTGATCAGTTCATCTCAAGCGGCGAGACCAAATGGCAACGCGTTTGTGGTTTGACCATGTTGTTACCACATGGCTTTGAAGGTCAAGGCCCTGAGCATTCATCTGCTCGCCTTGAGCGCTTCTTACAGCTATGTGCTGAAGACAATATGCAAGTCATCACACCAACGACGCCCGCGCAAATTTTCCATGCCTTACGTCGTCAGGCGATACGCCCAATTCGTAAGCCTTTGATCGTTATGTCACCAAAGAGCTTATTGCGTCATAAGCTAGCAACTTCTCATTTAGAAGAGCTTGCTAACGGTAAGTTCGAAACGGTATTGCCAGAGATGGACGATCACAACGCAGACAAAGTGACTCGTATGGTGCTATGCGGTGGTAAGGTTTATTATGATCTACTAGAACAGCGTCGCGCATTGGGTCTTGATCATGTTGCGATCGTCCGTATCGAACAGCTCTACCCATTGCCAGAGCAACGTTTGGTCGCTGAGATTGAAAAATACAGCAACTTGACCGAGATTGTATGGACGCAAGAAGAGCCATTGAATCAGGGCGCTTGGTACTACTTAGCACCGCATATGTTCCGTATTGTTGTACCACATCCAACAAAAGCAAAAGTGATGGAGCCCGTGGCACGTCCTGCTAGTGCAGCACCTGCAACAGGATCTCCAAAACTGCATGCACAGCAACAACAAGCACTGATTGCTGGTGGCCTTGGTGTAAGTGTTGATGAATTAGCTCAATAATAGATTGTCTATTAAGATTATAGAAGATAAATGAATCAGGCGATGACAGTCAGTATGTTTTAATATTCCGCCAAATAGCATTATTAAAACGATACTGATTGCCTATCACGACTTAATAATAAGTATGAATATCCAAATCTAAGGAGTATATCGATGGCTGACATCAAAGCCCCCGTTTTTCCAGAATCGGTTGCCGATGGCACAATCGTTGAATGGCACGTCACTGAAGGTCAACAAGTAAGTCGTGACGACCTACTAGCTGAAATCGAAACTGATAAAGTGGTACTAGAAGTCGTTGCACCAGATGACGGTGTATTGACCAAAATCGTCAAAAACGTTGATGATACTGTATTGTCCGACGAGCTGATTGCTGAATTTGAAGCAGGCGCAAGTGCTGGTGAAGCACCAGCGGTAGAGACAGATCAACCCGCTGCGCCAGTACAGCCAAAACAAGCTACTGATGGCGGTGAACCAGTACAAGCTACTGACAAAAAAGACGAAGCAGAGCACAAAGATCAAAGCCCAGCCGTCCGTAAAGCGGCAAAAGAGTCTGGCGTTGATCCTAAAGATGTGGAAGGTAGTGGCCGCGGTGGTCGTGTCACCAAAACAGATATGGCAAACCCAACACTAAAATCAGACAGCAGCATCAAATCAGACAGCGGTCGTCCTGTAGCAGAATCAACGGGCGAGCGTACTGAAAAACGCGTTCCAATGACGCGCTTGCGTAAACGTGTTGCTGAGCGTCTATTATCAGCATCACAAGATACCGCGATGTTGACGACGTTTAATGAAGTGAACATGAAGCCATTGATGGACATGCGCGCTAAGTACAAAGAGAAGTTCGAAAAACGTCATGGCGTACGTTTAGGCTTTATGTCGTTGTTTGTAAAAGCGGCAACTGAAGCGCTAAAACGCTTCCCAGCAGTCAATGCTTCACTAGATGGTGATGACATTGTTTATCATGGTTTTTATGATATCGGTGTAGCCGTATCATCAGATCGTGGTCTGGTCGTTCCTGTACTGCGTGATACTGACCGTATGGGTATGGCGGACATCGAAGCCAAAATCCGTGAATATGGTAGCAAGGCGCAAGAAGGCAAGCTTGGTCTAGACGAGATGACGGGTGGTACATTCACTATCTCGAACGGCGGTGTATTTGGGTCATTGATGTCAACCCCTATCTTGAACCCACCGCAAACTGCCATCCTAGGTATGCATGCGATCAACGAGCGCCCAATGGCGGTCGACGGTAAAGTTGAGATTTTACCAATGATGTACCTAGCGCTGTCTTATGACCATCGCATGATCGATGGTAAAGAAGCGGTACAGTTCCTAGTAACTATCAAAGAGTTGGTCGAAGACCCAGCTATGTTGTTACTAGACTTGTAAGCTTCTAAGCTTGTATTGGCAACCGCTGATACAAGCTTTTTAGCTTTGGTACAGATAATAGCTCTACTTGATAAGCAGCAATTGATTTGCTGCTAATTATATTCAAAGAATTTAATAATGGTGACTGATGCTCAGTGATCGATAAGTTAGTCTTTCTCACGGACATAGCGTATTAGCTATCAAGTGTAGACAATGCTGAGCGTTTGGTAAAAAAAAACAGTTTAAATAACACATAAAATTAAAAATAGGAACGTACTATGAAAGACAATTATGATTTAGTCGTCATCGGCGGCGGTCCTGGTGGTTACGAAGCAGCGATTCGTGCAGGCCAGCTCGGTATGAGTGTTGCTTGTATCGAAAAGCGCGTTTATAAAGGCGAGCCAGCACTTGGCGGTACTTGCTTAAATGTCGGTTGTATCCCATCAAAAGCCTTGCTTGACAGCTCACATCGTTATGAAGCAACTAAGCATGACCTTGATGAGCACGGTATCAGCACTGGTGATGTGGCTATCGATATCGAGCAGATGATTGCTCGTAAAGAAGGCATCGTAAAACAGTTGACTGGCGGTGTTGCTGCACTACTAAAAGGCAACGGCGTAGACTGGCTACAAGGCTGGGGTACTCTTGTTGACGGTAAAGGCGCGGACAAGCAAATCAAATTCACCGCCCTAAGCGATGACAGTGAAACCACCATCACTGCCAAAAACGTCATCCTAGCGGCAGGCTCAGTGCCTATCGAGATTCCAGTAGCGAAGACTGACGGTGACCGTATTGTTGATTCAACTGGCGCGCTTGATTTCACTGAAGTACCTAAGCGTCTAGGCGTTATCGGTGCTGGTGTTATCGGTCTTGAGCTTGGTTCAGTATGGCGTCGTCTGGGTAGCGAGGTCGTCGTATATGAAGCACTTCCTAGTTTCCTAGCTGCTGCTGACAAAGACATCTCAAAAGAAGCCGGCAAAATGTTCAAAAAGCAAGGTCTTGATATCCGCGTTGATACCAAAGTCACCAATGCTGAAGTACAAGGTGATCAAGTTGTCGTCACTAGCGAAAGCAATGGCGAATCGAGCGAGGAGAGCTTTGACAAGCTAATCGTTTGTGTTGGTCGCCGTGCTTATTCTGAAAAGCTACTTGGTGAGGACAGCGGTATCACGTTGACCGAACGTGGTCTTATCGATGTCAATGATCAGTGCAAAACCAACCTTGATGGCGTTTATGCGATCGGTGATTTGGTCCGTGGTCCTATGCTTGCGCATAAAGCGATGGAAGAAGGCATGATGGCCGTTGAGCGTATTCATGGCGAAAAATCTCAAGTTAACTATGACACTATCATCAATGTCATTTATACTCACCCAGAAATTGCATGGGTAGGTCTGACTGAGCAAGAAGCTGAGGAAGCTGGCTACGAAGTGAAGACCGGCTCTTTCAACTTAGCTGCTAACGGTCGTGCATTAGCGCAAAGTGAAGGCCAAGGCTCTATCAAAGTCGTCGCCGATGCGAAAACAGATCGTTTGTTAGGTATGCATGCGATCTCTGCTGGCGCTGGCGATATCGTCCATCAAGGTATGATCGCAATGGAATTTGTCTCTAGTATTGAAGACTTGCAGCTGATGACATTTGCGCATCCAACGATTTCAGAAGCAGTGCATGAAGCGGCGCTATCTGCAGATGGCCGTGCTATCCACGCTATCCAGCGCAAAAAGCGTAAGAAATAACTAGTTGCTCGTTTAATTATTATCGATTTACAACCTGATTGGGGTATCGCTATTTTGGCGATGCCACAATCATGAGTGCGTCAGACGTATGATTCATATGTATATGTGCGCACTTGATTTCACTTTTTATTAATTGTAAAAAATAAAGGATACAATCAATGAATTTACATGAGTATCAAGCAAAAGAGCTATTAAAAAGCTACGGATTGCCAATTCAAGAAGGCATCATCGCCCATAACGGCGACGAAGCTGCTGCAGCTTTTGATAAAACCCCAACGGATATCGCGGTAATTAAAGCGCAAGTACATGCTGGTGGCCGTGGTAAAGCGGGTGGCGTAAAACTTGTCAAAACTCGCGAAGAAGCCAAGCAAGTTGCTGAAGAGCTGATCGGTACTAACCTAGTAACGTTCCAAACTGATGCTGATGGTCAGCCAGTCAACTTCGTATTGGTTGCAGAAGATATGTATCCAGTACAAACTGAGCTATATCTTGGCGCTGTTGTTGACCGTGCGACTCGTCGTGTGACGTTCATGGCCTCTACCGAAGGCGGCGTAGATATCGAAGAAGTAGCACACAACACACCAGAAAAAATCTTCAAAGTACACGTTGATCCTTTAGTTGGTTTAATGCCTTTCCAAGCGCGTGACGTTGCGTTCAAACTTGGCCTTGAAGGCAAGCAAATCAATCAATTTGTTAAATTGATGACTGGCGCCTATAAGGCATTTGTTGAAAATGACTTTGCATTGATGGAAATCAACCCATTAGCCGTTCGTGAAAACGGCGAAATCGTTTGTGTTGATGGCAAAATTGGCATCGACTCAAACGCCCTATATCGTCTGCCAAAAATCGCAGCACTACAGGATAAAACTCAAGAAAACGAGCGTGAGCTTAAAGCCGCTGAGTTTGACCTAAACTATGTTGCTCTAGAAGGTAACATCGGTTGTATGGTTAACGGTGCTGGTCTTGCCATGGCGACCATGGACATCATCAAATTGTATGGCGGCAAGCCTGCTAACTTCTTGGACGTTGGCGGCGGCGCAACCAAAGATCGCGTTGTTGAAGCGTTCAAAATTATCCTTGAAGACAGCAGTGTTGAAGGCGTACTAATCAACATTTTCGGCGGCATCGTACGCTGTGACATGATTGCAGAAGCGATTATTGCTGCAGTAAAAGAAGTTGATGTACAAGTTCCTGTGGTCGTGCGTTTAGAAGGTAACAATGCTGAGAAAGGCGCGCAGATCTTAGAAGAGTCTGGTCTGAAATTAATTTCAGCTCAAGGTCTTTCTGACGCCGCGCAAAAAATTGTCGACGCTGTTAAAGCGTAATAGCCAAAGCGTAATGACGGCAGTGGCATATTGAAATGCTAATGACAGCTGAAGCCTGCTGCCATCATTACAAGACAACCGAATACAAGGAAAATATAATGAGTGTATTAATCGATAAAGATACCAAAGTATTGGTACAAGGTTTTACTGGTAAAAACGGTACGTTCCATTCAGAACAAGCCATCGAATACGGCACCAAAGTAGTTGGCGGCGTAACCCCAGGTAAAGGCGGTCAAACGCACCTAGGCTTACCAGTGTTTAACACAATGGCGGAAGCCATGGAAGCGACTCAAGCTGACGCTTCTGTTATTTATGTACCAGCACCATTTGTACTAGATTCTATTGTTGAAGCCATCGATGCTGGCGTTAAGTTGATCGTTGTGATCACTGAAGGCGTACCAACTATCGATATGCTAAAAGCAAAACGCTATCTCGAAGAAGCTGGCGACGTGCGTTTGGTTGGTCCTAACTGCCCAGGTGTTATCACGCCAGGCGAATGTAAAATTGGTATCATGCCAGGCCACATCCATCAGCCAGGTAAAGTGGGCATTATCTCACGTTCTGGTACGTTGACTTATGAAGCGGTTGCTCAGACAACTAAGCTTGGTTTTGGTCAGTCAACGTGTATCGGTATCGGTGGTGACCCTATCCCTGGTATGAACCAGATTGACGCGCTAAAACTGTTCGAAGCAGATCCACAAACTGAAGCAATCATCCTAATTGGTGAGATCGGTGGTACTGCTGAAGAGGAAGCTGCTGCTTACATCAAAGACCATGTAACTAAGCCAGTTGTTGGTTATATCGCTGGTGTTACCGCTCCTGAAGGCAAGCGTATGGGCCATGCTGGTGCTATTATCTCTGGTGGTCAAGGTACTGCTGAAGAGAAATTCAAAGCGTTTGAAGATGCTGGCATCGCGTACACACGTGACCCATCTAAACTTGGCGACAAACTAAAAGAAGTTACTGGCTGGTAAGATAGACATTAGTCTATAGTGAAACTACTAAAACTATATTGAAATGTTAAGAAGACACCCCTACAATGGGGTGTTTTTTTATATCTGAAAATCCTATGAAAAGCGAGATATTGGCCATTACTTATAAAGATTGTATCAGTTTTCATAAACATGTTATTTTGAATGATATGGCTCGTAATTTTTGATTCAGGGTTCTTGAACTGATAATTTCTGTATATCTGCTGAGACGTTTGATATTAGCAAGGTACAAATCCAAATCGCTATAATATCTACTAAGTATTTGCTAAGTTAGCATTATTTTACCTAACCTACTTTCTTAAAACAGTCCTCTTATTATGAAAAAAATTACTCATGCTGTTATCCCTGTCGCAGGCTTTGGTACGCGTATGCTGCCATTGTCTAAATCTGTGCCAAAAGAATTGTTACCGCTTGGCAATCGTCCTGCTATCCATTATGTGGTCGAAGAGGCTATCGCTGCGGGTATCAAGCATATTGTCTTGGTCGGTCATGCACAAAAAAGCGCGATTGAAAACTACTTCGATATCAATGCTGAGCTAGATAATCAATTACGTCATAAAGGTAAAGATGAGCTGGCTGATAGTTTAAATTGGCTACCAGAGGATGTAACGGTATCAATGATACGTCAAGGTAAGGCCTTAGGTTTGGGGCATGCAGTACTAGCTGCGCGTCCTATCATTGGCGAGCATGATTTTGCTGTATTGCTCCCTGATGTCGTTCTCGATCCGTTTACTACTGATATGGCTGCTGATAATTTGGCCTTTATGATTGATGCTTTTAGTCATGACGGCCATTCGCAAATATTGGTAAATGAAGTTGCTGACGAAGATGTGCACAAATACGGTATCGCCAAACTTATCGATACCAGTCATATAGATGAGTTTGGCGACGTTAATGCCAGCTTTGGCGTGGCAGGTTTTGTAGAAAAGCCAAGCTTAGCAGAAGCACCATCAAACCTAGCTGTCGTAGGGCGTTATGTTTTTAGCAATCATATTTTTAATTACCTCGCAAACACTAAAGCCTCAGTCGGTGGTGAGATTCAACTGACTGATGCTATCGATGCGCTTATTAACGAATATGGTGTGAATGTGACAACGATGCGCGGTGCCAGTTATGATGCCGGTGACATGCGCTCGTATATGCAAGCGTTTATCTATTTTGCCGAGCAGCAATTAGCAGATGAAAAATAGCGATGGATAAGATAAAGGACGATAAGAAGTATCATAGCGCTCGCCGTTCCAAATACTGGGAGCAGTTGCAAACGCTTGCGGCGCAGCCATGGTCGCTGGCAAGTTTATTTGCGCAAGATGACAGTCGTGCGACACGCTTTAGTGCGCAAGCTGGCGCGCTGTACATGGACTATAGCAAGCAGTGTATCGATGAGCGAGTTATGGGTGCTTTATTGCGGCTAGCAGATAGCTGTGAGCTGTCCGCTCGAATTGATGCATTGATGCAAGGCGCGATGGTCAACAATAGTGAAGAACGTGCGGCCCTACATACAGCACTACGTCTGCCTGAGAATGCAGAGCTACAAGTTGGTAAGCAAGATGTGGTTGCCGATGTACATCATAGTTTGGCACAGGTAGCGAGATTATCCGAGCGTGTCCGTAGTGGCACATGGCGAGGGTTCTCAGGTAAGGCCATCACCGATGTGGTTAATATTGGCGTTGGCGGTTCTGATCTTGGGCCGCTCATGGCGACTGCTGCGCTTGACGAATGGGCAGATACGGAAATCGGTGTACATTTCGTCTCTAATATGGACGGCACTCAGCTTGATAATCTACTAAAGCACCTCAATCCTGAAACCACATTATTTATTATCTCTTCCAAATCCTTCGGTACGGTTGATACCTTATCTAATGCCAAAACCGCACTGTCTTGGTTACTTGCGACGGCGACGCTGCGCGCTGGTACTGAAGACAGTGTGTTGCGTCGGCACTTTATTGGAATATCAGCCAATAGTGAAAAGATGAGGGTTTGGGGGATACATCCTGAGCATCAATTAGAGCTTTGGGAGTGGGTTGGAGGCCGGTTTTCTTTGTGGTCAGCGATTGGGCTAGCCATTGCTATTCGTGTTGGTATGAATAGGTTTAGGGAGCTACTAAGTGGTGCTCACAGTATGGATGAGCATTTTGCACAGGCAGATTTTGTAGATAACTTACCAGTATTGCTAGGGCTGCTAGCTGTATGGAACAGTACGTTTTTGAGGGTGAATGCCCATACCGTATTGCCTTATGATGGACGGTTAGGCTATCTGCCTAGCTACTTGACCCAGCTTGAAATGGAAAGTAATGGCAAGTCGGTCACTCAGCACGGCGACCATATTGATTATGATACTTGTCCAATTCTGTGGGGCGAGATTGGTTCAAACGCTCAGCATGCCTTTTATCAGCTACTGCATCAAGGCACGCAGCAAGTCTCCTGTGATTTTATCGCTTGTGTACGCCGTTATAGTGGCGAGGTGCAAAACGCCTCGTTGCAACAACAGCATGAGCTATCTTTAGCAAACTGCCTAGCGCAAAGTCGAGTCTTGGCATTTGGCAATGCTGCTGTCACAGAGGCATCGAATAGTGATGCAAAAACGGTATCCAGTGCAGATAAATACAAATATTACCGTGGTAATCAACCATCGACTACCTTGCTTATCGATGAGCTTACGCCTCATAGTTTGGGTGCGCTGGTTGCGCTCTACGAGCATAAAGTCTACGTGATGGCCAGTATTTGGGATATCAATCCGTTTGATCAATGGGGGGTTGAGATGGGCAAGCAAATGGCAGAGTCTGTGCATGACGCTATGCAGCAAGAGGCTCACAGCCAATTTGACACTTCTACCGACCAGTTATTACAGCATATCAAAAAACTGTCTTAGTAATACTGATCAATCAATAATGTAAAAAGGTACACTCATGGGGACTGCTACAAACGATCAATGTATGCCTTATAATGGATTTGCATCAAACCCATTGACCAACTCCAATGTGTGTGTGCTGGTTGGCCATAGTATTGAAGCGATTACCAGTGCCGTGGTGCTGGCAAGTTTAGGTCAACGCGTTCATCTGTATGCAGATATAGATCTATTGGCTCAGCAGATACAGCAATATAGCTTTGAGCATCATCTGCAAGCGCTATGGCAAATGTATGTACAGCAGCGAGTTATTACAAGTCAAGCATTGCCAGATAGTGCAGAGACGTTAATACAATATTATGAAACGGCAAATCATGGTGACAGCCACGTCGTCAGTCAGAGCATTCATAGTGATGATCAAAATAAAGTGGCGCTTTACTGGTTGTTTTTAGACAGTATTAAGTCTGCGTGGACAGAAGATGGTTGGATTCGGGCTTTTAATCAAAGCCATCAGCAGGCATTACCTGTAATAATGAGCGGAATTAAGGAATTAGGCGCTGTATCAGCACTATCTGAGCGTCTACAGCGAGCGTGGGTCTATTATATACCGTTTGTTTTTTTGCAAGATGGTGATGCTTATAACTCCATGTTGAACCCTGCATTATGGTTGCTGGGTGAAAAAACAGCAGACAGCAACCAACATTTAGAGATGTTACAGCCGTTAATGCAGCATGCTCGCGCCGCTCATCATGCCGATATCGCAACGATAGAGTTTGCGCGTAGTAGTATCATGGCGATGCTCGCGACCCGGGTGAGCTTTATGAATGAGATGTCACGCTTGGCGGATAGCCAGCAGGTGGATATCAGTCAGGTGAGTCGTATTATGGGGTTGGATGAGCGCGTAGGCAGTAGCTATCTACAGGCAGGATGGGGGTTTGGCGGTAACACACTACCTACCGAGCTGGCTAAGTTACAGCAGTCGAGCAAAATGCATAGTTTAGACATGCCTCTTTTACAGTCTGTCGTGCATATTAATGAGGACCAAAAAGAGCTGATATTTCGCAAGTTTTGGCAGTATTTTGATGGTTTCATTGACAATAAAACTGTCATGATCTGGGGCGGCAGTTATAAAGCAGGCTCAGGCCGTACCGCAGGCTCAGCCATTCATCCATTGTTAGCATTACTGTGGTCTTATGGTATCCGTACACTGGTTTATAGTGATAAAGCACAGGGTGAGCTTGCTGCACTGTACGAACAACAACCATTGCTTGAATTGATTAGTAGTCCTTATCAGAGAATCAATGATGCTCAGGCCGTTTTTTTGATCAGCTGGTCGCCACGAGATCGATTGGATATTGATAAAATCAATCAGCAAGCCATGCCGGTATTTGATGCGCAAAATACATTTACTCGATCGCAAATTGATCGCTTAGTAGGCGACTATGTGGGCATTGGCCGATCTAAATAATGTTATTGAAGTTCTTCATTATTAAAAAAGCTCGCTAATCATGATTAGCGAGCTTTTTTTGTGACTTTACGCTGGTACTGCTCCTTGTACCGCTAGCCATTGTTGAATTTCTTGCGTTTTACTAGCCAATAACGAGTGATCGCCGCGACTTTCGATATTCAATCTAATCAGTGGTTCAGTATTTGAAGCACGCAAATTGAAGCGCCATTCGCCAAAATTTAGGCTTAAGCCATCAAGCAGAGATTTATTAGGGCTGTCTACACTAAATTTTTCTTCAATGGCACTGATGATGGTTGGGGCATCATGAGTCGTGAGGCGGAAGTTTAGTTCGCCTGAGCTGGGATAAGACTGAATATAGCCTGTGACCAATTCTGATAAGGTCTTACCTGTGATAGACAGCAGCTCAATGGTGAGTAACCAAGGAATCATACCGCTGTCACAATAGAAAAAGTCACGGAAGTAATGATGGGCCGACATCTCGCCACCATAGACCGCACCTGAGTCCCGCATGATTTGCTTGATAAAAGAATGTCCAGACTTACTGATGACGGCATTTCCGTTATGCGCTTCGATAACCGCTTCAGTATTATATATCACTCGTGGATCATAGACGATTGACTCACTCGGGTATTTGTTCAAAAATGCTTGAGCGAGCATACCGACGATGTAGCTACCATCAATGAACACGCCATTTTCGTCAAACAAAAAGCAGCGATCAAAGTCACCGTCAAAAGCAATACCAAGATCCGCTTTGTTTTCTAGTACGGCTTGCTGGGTCGCCAGTCTATTGGCTTCAATCATTGGATTAGGAATACCGTTAGGGAAGCTACCATCAGGCGTATGATGCAACGTGATAATTTCAATGGGTGCACCAGCTTGCGTCAGTCTATTGATTAACAAGTCAACGACTGGACCTGCACTACCATTGCCTGAATTAACGACCAGTTTGAGTGGTTTTAGTTTATCAATATCGATAAAAGTCATGACATGATCGATATAAGCACTTTTATCAGTCAATAATTGCAACTGTCCTGATTGATTGTCAGTGGTAAATTGTCCTGATTCTGCCAATGCCTGAATCTCTGCCAAACCGTCATCAGCACTGATAGGTTTTGAATGTTCTTTGACCAGTTTTAAACCATTATAGTTGATAGGGTTGTGACTGGCAGTCACCTCAATACCGCCCAGCGCCTGATAATAACTGGTGGCAAAGTACACCTCTTCCGTACCACTCATGCCCAAATCTATGACGTCGACGCCTGCATCAACGATGCCTCTGATAGCGGCTTGTTTTAATTGCTCACTAGAGTGGCGAATATCACTACCAATGACAATAGCTGGTTTTAGATCTGCCATATCATTGGTTTTATTTTCAATGGCTGCGTGATAGCGCTGATATAAAATCTGAGCAAAAGCCCGACCAATACGGTAGGCGATGTCTTCATCGAGATTGACGCCAAGCTCACCGCGTATATCATAGGCTTTAAACGAGTTGATGGTGATAGCATTGAATTCCGTGGCTGGCTGATAGCTGGTGGTCGCAGAAGTCGACATAATGATAAAATTCCTTGCGCATGAGCAATGATAAAATAAGAAAGTAGATAGCATAATTATAAGCCAATCAGGGTTCAATGATACATTAACTACTCAATGAGTTAGATACATGTCGATATGTATGATGCAGATTTATGCTGATCGATCACTAAGCCTCGTACTACACTGACATACGAGAATGATAAACTATACGCTATACCAAGCCAAAAAATGGCATGATAAATAAGATATAAGAGTATTTCCTATGAGTATTTTAGACAATAAAATTACCGTACCTAAGCCCGTGCAAGGCACACCAGAAGCGAACGGTGAGTTTGATGATTTACTGGCTTTGATGGCTCGTCTACGAGCAGATTGTCCGTGGGATAGGAAACAGACCAACCATAGCCTTATTCCGTATGCCATTGAAGAAGCCTATGAGCTGGGCGAAGCAGTGCAAAGCGATGATGATGAAGATATCAAAGGTGAGCTGGGTGATGTCCTATTACAAGTCATCTTTCATTGTCAGATGTACGCTGAACAAGGGCGTTTTGATATGAGTGATGTCATTACGACTTTACAAGAAAAGCTGGTTCGCCGTCACCCTCATGTATTTGAAGCCGAAACGCTCAAGGACGATGCCGCAGTAAAAATACGCTGGGATGAAATTAAAGCGGAAGAGCAACAGGCACGCGAAGCACGAGGTAAGTCAAAACGTCGCTTAGATAACGTAAAAGCCGGTAGTGCTCTCATGCAGGCACAAAATGTACAAAAACAAGCGTCAACGCTGGGTTTTGATTGGGACGGTGTTACTGGTGCCGTCGAAAAGCTAGACGAAGAGATTGCCGAGCTAAAGCATGAGCTAACAGATAAATCTATAGTCGAGATCAAAGCCAATATCAGAGAGGTAGAAAAGGAATTAGGCGATTGCATGTTTGCGCTCGTCAATGTCGCACGTAAACTAAACCTTGATGCAGAAGCCGCTACCTTAACCTGCGTACATAAATTTAAATCACGTTTTGGTTATATTGAGGAGCAATTAGCATTAAGTGGTAAGCGTTTGGAGGACAGCGATATAACCGAAATGGATGGATTGTGGGAAGCGGCGAAACAACATGAACGCTCATCATAAAATTTCGTCTCACAGTTATATTTCGCCTAGCAGCTACACAGCAATGTCTATTGTTAGTCTTTTATGCGCTCTGCTGATGCTTAATAATGCCCACGCTGCTCCCTGTTTTGAGAACCCTCAGCGCGCTTACAATTATCTGTTGGCACAAGAAAATGCCAAAATACAGGCACGAGATGAAGCCACCGTAAATATCAATCGTGCCAGTGAAGGCGAGCTGGTATCGCTGAATGGTATTGGCAGCAGTAAAGCCCAGGCGATTATTTTATATCGTGAAATGTTCGGTGAATTCAAAACAGTAGATGAGTTGGCAAAGGTGAAAGGTATTGGTGCAAAAACGCTTGAGAAAAATCGAAGACGCTTAAGTGTGCAAGATTAATAGCGGTATTTTGCATTAATCAATCCCAATATTGACAAAATAGCATGTAAGTAAATGTCATAACACACCCAGCACGTGCAAAATTTGTTAAACTAGCGGGTACATCCGCCTGATAAACGCTGTGTTATTCAGGGGTGGTTAAAGAATACCGGCGAGGAGTAGATGCATGGCCGAGCGTGCCGCCAAGCAGTTAGAACTGAACAAATCTGAATTACCCAATTCCATTACTGAAGTGATTGCCACATTGACCCGAGCTGGGTTTGATGCGTATATTGTTGGTGGCGGTGTGCGCGATACCTTATTGGGTCTGCGCCCAAAAGACTTTGACGCCGTGACTGATGCCAAGCCGCACGAGATTAAAGACGTCTTTGGCAAGCGTTGCCGTATCATCGGTCGCCGCTTCCAATTGGCACATGTATATTCAGGTCGCGAGTTAATCGAAGTGGCGACGTTTCGTGGTCCACCAACGAGCAATGCCAATACCAATCAGGACGGTATGATCCTGCGCGACAATGTGTGGGGCGATATCAAGCAAGACTTTGCCCGTCGTGACTTTTCTATCAACGCGCTTTATTATCAGCCGCTCAAAGGCGTGGTTCATGATTTCTGCGGTGCGCTTGATGATATTGATAATAGAATCATTCGTCTATTGGGTCATGCGCCAGTGCGTATCGAAGAAGATCCAGTAAGACTATTACGTGCGCTGCGATTTAAAGCCAAATTGGGCTTTGAGTTTGATGATGCGTTATCCGATCAGTTTCATGATGGTAATTGGGCGCTGCTTGAGCAGATATCGCCACATCGTCTCTACGATGAAACACAGAAGATGTTTACCGGTGGCTATCTAGTGCCACTGTTGCCACTATTGTTTGAGTCTGGCGCGATCGATAGCCTCATCATTTATCCACCAGCCGAGCCAAGCGCCTTAGTCAATCAAGTGGCCATCAATACCGACAAGCGTATTGCGGCAGGCAAAAGCATCAATCCAGCGTTCTTTTATGCAGCGCTATTGTGGGAAAACTATTTGCATCAATTGGCAAAAGCTAAAAAGCGCAATATGCCGTTTGCTGAAGCACAAATGCATGCCGCTGGTAAAGTCATTGACCGTCAACGCATCAAAACCGCTATTCCAAAATTTGCTGAGCAGTTTATCCGTGATATTTGGATATTGCAGCCAAAACTTGCGGCTCCGCGTAGCAAGCAAATCGTTCAGCTCTCTGAGCATCCGCGCTTTCGTGCGGGTTTTGACTTCTTATTATTGCGTGAGCAATGCGGTGATGCTGAGCATCCATTGTCAGAGTCGACGAATGGCATGGGCGAGTGGTGGCAGACGTATCAGACATTGTCTGAGCGAGAGCAGCAGCAAGCGATTGAAGCGTTCGACGAAAATATTCGCCGCGGTGCCTATAAAAAAGGGCAACGTAGCCGCGGACGCAACCGCCAAAAACCAGAAGCAAATATCACTGATCACTCACCATCTAATCAGAACAGTGCAAAACAAAGTAAAGCCAATACTAGTACTGATAAAGGTAGGAATGATCAGACAATGGTAAATGACCCATCAAATATCCCAGCACGTCGTCGTCGCGCTGCCAGTCAGACCAAAAACACTGGTAAAGAATATGATACGCAGCAAGTCAAGCAAGACAGTAATGAGCTTGCTCAGCTACAGCAGCTATCGCTTGCCAGTAATAACCAAGCGACAAACAAAGGCCATCACTCTAAACCTGCGCCACTGTTCGTTATAGAGCACGAAAAAGTTGTGCCACCGCTACAAAAGCAACTATTAGATGAGCAAGCATCGCAGCCGAAGCGCAAGAATGCACCTGTGCAAACGGATAAAGCTGATCATTCAGATAGTACTCAGTTGTCTAAAGCTAATTCGTCAGAGGTTAAGGCAACATCTGATCAGGTAAAACCAACTCGCTCAATCGCCAGATCGCCAGCGCTTGTCAGTATGAATAACGAGCCGATTCCGCACAAGCGTCGCCGTCGTCAGCCTACTGTTGATAGTACAAATAGTGTCGAGTTGCAAAGCAAAGCTGATAAAGAACAATCAACAGCGAAGTATGCGAGAAAAGCACTTAAGTCAGTAGCGTCATCAGCTAGTCCAGCTGATACTACAGAAGCAAAAACTGTAGCGCGTGAAGGGACAAAGAAAGCGGCTACACCAACAAAGGTCAAGAAACCAGTCAAAGCAAAGACTGAGCAAGTTAATAGTAATCAAGCGCCTGCTGTTAAAGTGACCGATGATAAAGGCCCTGTGCCATCAAAACGCCGTCGCCGTCAGCCTAGTACTGACAGTGCCTGATATGAATAACAGTATGAATGATAGTCACTGGGTTACCTGTTATGTGGGCCTAGGTAGCAATCTATCTAATGAGTTGGGCTCGCCTATAGACCATTTGCAGCAAGCGCTTGAAAGCATGAAAAAGAGTGAGAAAATACGCGAAATTAGCGTGTCTTCTTTTTATGCGTCAGCGCCAATGGGTCCACAAGACCAGCCAGACTTTATCAATGCGGTTGCTGGGTTTGAAACGGTAATGACGCCTTTTGAGCTGCTTAGTTTTTGTCAGCAGTTAGAAAGCATGGCCAAGCGGGCACGTTTGCGCCGCTGGGGTGAGCGTAGTCTAGATGTCGATATTTTACTATATGGTGATATGCAGATTGCCGAACCACAGCTAACGGTTCCGCACGTTGGACTATGCGAGCGTAATTTTGTATTAATACCACTGCGAGAGTTAGCGCCACATTTGACTATCGTAGAAACACCAATAGCTGATTACCCACAAAGTCATGATTGGACAGGCTTAAAATTATTATCAAACGACTGATCTGCAGTGGCTTATCATAACTGATTAAGTATCAGATACTTTTTATGATAGCTCACTAACGCTCGCTAAAATGATAGACATTGATAATTAAAGGCATTGCAAGTTAATTGAGGGTCATATGACAACATTATCTACGTTGAATAAATTTAAAAAAGAGGGTACTAAGTTTACTTGCTTGACGTGCTATGACTCAATGTTTGCACGGATGATGGATAAGGCACAGATCGATACGATTTTGATTGGTGATAGTCTAGGTATGGTCGTGCAAGGCCATGACTCAACACTACCTGTAACCGTCAATGATATGGCCTATCACACAGCCAATATCGCTCGTAGTAATAAACACGCTTTGATATTGGCTGACCTGCCGTTCATGAGTTATGTGACGTTGCCAGAAGCCATTGCCAATAGCCGCCAATTGATGCAAGCAGGGGCGCATGTGATTAAGGTCGAAGGCGGTAGTGAGCTCTGTGAATTGGTGACGACTTTAGCGCAAGCAGGAACGCCTACTTGTGTACATCTTGGTTTGACTCCGCAATCGGTCAATGTCTTTGGCGGCTATAAGATTCAAGGCCGCGGTGACGAAGCGGCTGACAAATTGCTCGCTGATGCTAAGGCAGTGGTTGATGCTGGTGCAGCGCTTTTGGTGCTAGAGTGTGTGCCGGCAGCACTTGCCAAAACAGTGACAGATGCTGTTGCTGTACCAGTCATTGGCATCGGTGCAGGCGCAGATACTGATGGTCAGGTACTGGTGATGCATGACATGTTGGGCATGGTACACGGTCGTGTGCCACGTTTTGTACATGACTTTTTGACCGATGAGCGCAATCATGCACGCAGTATTGAAGGGGCTTTTGCGTTATATCAGCAATCAGTACGTGAGGGCAGCTTTCCAACTGAACAGCATCAATTTAGCTAATCTATTTGAGCTTTCAAATATCAGAATATTGAAATATAAGAAAAACTACCATGTCTCCAATTATTTATCATGATATCCCATCACTACGTGCAGCGCTTCAGCCTTATCGTGGTCACCAAATTGACAAACAAGACCGTCAGCAGCGTATTGCGTTAGTACCAACAATGGGTAATCTGCATCAGGGTCATATAGAGCTGGTAAAAATTGCTAAACAGCATGCGGATATCATCGTCGTTAGTATTTTTGTCAATCCTACTCAGTTCGGTGTGGGCGAGGATTTTGATAGTTATCCGCGTACACTAGACGAGGATGTGGCTAAGCTTGCCACTGTTGGTGCAGATTATGTGTTTGCGCCAAGCGTTGATGCGATGTACCCAGTATTACCACCACCGACTACTGTATTAGCTGGCGCTATTAGTAGCCAACTATGTGGTCAATCACGTCCTGGTCATTTTGATGGCGTTGGTATCGTTGTCTCTAAGCTTTTCAACATTGTGCAACCAGATGTGGCGATATTTGGCCAAAAAGACTATCAGCAGCTGGCTATTATTAAGCAGTTGGTGCGTGATTTGAGCTACCCAATTGAGATTATTGGTGCACCTATTATTCGTGCTGATGATGGGCTAGCGCTCTCCTCACGTAATCAATACTTAACCGAATCTGAGCGACAAGTTGCGCCTATACTGCATCGAGAGCTACAAGATTTGGCAGAGCAGTTGAAAGGTGGTGGTATTAGTCAGCAAGCGTTTGAATCATTACTAAAAGACAAGCGTACACGCATTAGTGATGCAGGTTTCACGATCGATTATCTAGAAGTAAAAACTGAAGCGCTGGGTTCTGTCGTAAGTGACTCTACAACTTTCAATATAGAAAATAAAAACATTGTTATTTTGGTTGCAGCATGGCTGGGACGCGCACGTTTATTGGATAATCAGTTAGTAGTGGTGGGGTAAACCCTTCGGTACATATTGTATCGGATGCAATGAACTAGAATGGGTAGATCATGGATATAAATCAGGATCAAAGCGAGAATCAAGCCGCATCGACAACGCCAAAAATATCAGCGCCAAAAATATCAACGGATAAACTCAGCATTCTAGTGGTATCAGGCCGTTCAGGCTCAGGAAAAACCTCAGTACTGAATATCTTAGAGGATTTAGGTTACTACTCTATTGATAATCTACCGTTGTCTTTATTGCCGAGCGCCGCGCACAAACTGGTAAAAGAGAGCGGTATCAATCGCATTGCCCTTGGCGTTGATATTCGAACGCCGCGCGCGGATCTGTCCAATTTTGCAGCAACCTATGCAGCATTAAAAGACACTTACGGCAGTCAAGCTGTTCAAGTGTTGTATGTGACCGCGCAGGAGAGTACCCTGATAGCGCGTTTCAATGCGACGCGCCGTGTACATCCACTCATGTCTCAGGATGTCGATAGTGACAATGCAAACCATGTCGTATTCAATCTACCTGCCGCGATCAAAAAAGAAGTTGAGCTGTTAAAGCCCATCTCCAGTCAAGCAGATATCAAGATCGATACAACGACTTTAAATATTCATCAGTTAAAAGACAGGTTACGCGAACATATTGGCATGGACAATCAAATTGTCATTAACCTGCTGTCATTTGGTTTTAAGCACGGTAGTCCTATTGATGCTGATTTTGTGTTCGATGTCAGGATTTTGCCTAATCCACATTGGAATCCTGAGCTGCGTGCCTCGACAGGGCTCGATGCTGAAGTCAGCACGTTTTTTGCAGAGTATCCTGAAGTGGCTGAAATGCTAGATGATATCGATAAGTTTTTGACACGTTGGCTACCAGAGTTTTTGCACAATAATCGTCATACAGTGACGGTTGCGATCGGTTGTACCGGCGGTAAGCATCGTTCAGTATTTATCACCGATCATCTACAGCGTCGCCTCGCTGATACGATGCCAGAAGGTGTAAAGGTACTGGCAAAGCACCGTGAAAAAAGTCGTTGGTAGTTATATTCAGCACTATTAATTTATTACTTATTATTTTGGAAAGCTTTTATGATTGACTGGTCAGAACAAGATATGCGTGTCTCGCGCACAGAGCTCAAAAAAGCCCACGAGCGCTTACAGCAGTTATCCATACCACTCGCTAGCCTCTCAAAAAAGCAGTTAAAAACGTTGCCAGCTAGTGATTATTTTATGGCTGAACTCATGGCATTGGCCGATATTACCAGCGCCAATGCTCGTAACCGTCAGACCAAACGCGTCGGTAAGCTCATCAGCGAAGAAAATCGCCACGAGTTGGTCAAGGCATTGTTTGATGCATTTTTCCCCAAAGAGCAGGTGTCTAAAATTGAAAGTTGGTATGATCGTCTAAATATCAATGATGAGGGCACGCTCAAGCAATTTGTCAAACAATACAAAGCCTCTGAACACAACAGTATGTATCAATTACTACTATGGATTGAGTACGCCAAACATATGCAAGACGACGAGCTAATGGCAGAATCCAAAGCAGACTTGGCAAGCTATATTCGCGAAGTGGCGATCTTGTCGCAATTGAAAAAATAGATATACGATAGTAATATCGACTAGATTTTAGAACGCAAAAAAGCCAATCAATGACTGATTGGCTTTCTTGTATGCGCTGTATAAGCTTGTATATAGAGGCTATTTTTTCTCAGCGCGAGCTTTATCGACTAGATATTCAACCACTTTAGGCACCTTAGCATCTTCACCTGTGACTACATATTTGCCTTGTACGACTACAGCAGGTACGCCAGTAAGCTGATAGCGCTTAGCGCCTTCTTGTGAGCGACCAATTTTTGTGCCAACAGCAAATGAGTTGTAAAGACTGTTGAATTTCTTCTCATTCACGCCTTTTGATGCGTACCATTTACTCAATGATGATTGATCAAACAGTTTTTTGCCATCTTTGTGGATCGCGTCAAACAAGGCAGAATGGGTTTTGTCTTCGAACCCTAAAAGCTGAGCCGCATAAAAACCACGAGCATTGGCTTCCCAAACAGGGTTTAGTGCTGCTGGTGTTTTAAAGAATACGACATCTTTGTCTTTAGTCTTTGCCCATTTCTCCATATGTGGATCAAGCACATTACAGTGCGGGCAGCCATACCAGAAAAACTCACGAACAATAATAGCATCACCGCTGATGGTCTCTGGATTGTCTAGCACACGATAATCTTTTCCAGCGACATAGTCTGCAGCTTGTGCGCCCATAGAAGCAAGTCCAATGGCCATTGCCAGACCAGTCAATGTAATGACACGTTTCATACTTTATCCTTAAGATGTAGGGATTTAGAGTTTGTTAAAGGGTTTGTGTATCTATGGCGCTTATAATACATGATATCTGAGCGAGAAGAATTTCAATATACTTAAGTGACATAATATTGAGGTATCGACTATGATAACGTAAAACGTGGGCGCTTGTGAATCGGATTCTTAACCGACAGTTGTAAAGCTGTTAGCTATTATTTAAGGTATCTTACTTACGCTGCTTTGTATTTTTATCAATATTATCCGCTCATTTATATTTTTAGATCAGATCTCTCTATACTAGGAGTAATTGTCGATAATATGAATGAGTATTTTTATAATAGGCCGTATAACGGCGCTATTACAAAGCAGCTAGCACACAAACTTAGGTGTTTGCCCAGTCTATTCACAATCAGTGACGATGTACTTACGACAAAGAAGCTGCGCTCATGATAATATTGAACACATAATCGTGCACCTTCTACGATAATAATGATAACGACAACAAAGGAAATACTATGAGCTCAGCCTTATCTTCTTCGCCAACATCGAGCGATACAACCAAAAACCGCTTCGATGATACAGTAACGAATACGATAAACGTCGATCCCAGCGAAGTCGAAAAATTTAACAACTTGGCGAGTGAATGGTGGAGCAATACAGGTGCATTTGCAACCTTACATGAAATCAATCCATTACGCTTAAATTGGATAGAAGAAAACGTCAAACGGGGTTATCAAAACGACGCTAACAATGGCAACAACACTGGCGCGATCAAAACAGCAGAGCAAGGGCTCTCTGGTAAAAAGGTACTGGATGTCGGCTGCGGCGGTGGCATATTATCGGAATCTATGGCGCGCCGCGGTGCGGATGTGACAGGGATTGATTTGGGCGCTGAAAACCTCAAGGCCGCAACCGTACATGCCTCACAGAGCGGGTTAGAGAACACATTGCGCTATCAGCATATTCCAGTTGAAGAGCTAGCAAAAACGCATGCAGGTCAGTTCGATGTGGTGACCTGTATGGAGATGCTGGAGCATGTGCCTGATCCTAGCTCAATTGTACAAGCGTGTTATGAGCTACTAGCGCCTGGCGGCGTCTGCGTGCTCTCAACCATCAATCGCAACCCAAAATCGTATTTGTTTGCCATCGTTGGGGCAGAGTATGTATTGCGATTGCTCGACCGCGGCACGCATGATTATGCCAAATTTATCACGCCAGCTGAGCTAGACAAAATGGCCATCAATACAGGATTTGCACGCCAAGATATCATCGGTTTGCATTACAATCCCTTGACCAAGCGTTATTGGCTTGCTCAAAATGTCGATGTCAATTATATGATCGCCGTTCAAAAGCCATTGGTTTAACGCGGTAGATTTGACACTGTAGACGGCTTTCTTTATCCATTGTAATTTTACTAAACACGTTATCAATCTCAAGAGCATTCACTATGAGCCAATTTGTAAAAGCTGTTTTATTTGACCTTGATGGCACGTTAATCGATACTGCCGCGGACTTTGTGCGTATGATTGGTAAAATGAGCCTTGAAAATAATTGGCAAGCGCCGTCCGAGACAGATATTCGTGAGCAAGTTTCTGCGGGTGCATCCGCTATGGTGCAATTGATGCTCAGACATAACGATCAGCTAGAGGTTGGCGAGGACGAGTTACTTAATTTTCGTCAACAGTTCCTAGATGACTATGAGGCCGACATCTGTGTCGATAGCTGCTTGTTTGATAGCCTTGACGCGGTGCTGGCAGATCTAGAGAGCAAAGGCGTACCGTGGGGTATTGTCACCAACAAGCCCCGCTATCTGGCAGAAAAACTGCTCAATAAAATGCAACTTGATGAGCGCTGTGCCGCTTTGGTCTGTCCAGACGATGTATCACGCTCAAAACCGGATCCTGAGCCGATGTATATGGCCCTAGAGAAACTGGGCATCCCTCGCGGTGCCGCTGGCTCTGTGCTCTATGTGGGCGATCATATCCGTGATATTGAAGCGGGCAACGCCGCTGGCATGCCAACCATTTTGGCCGCTTATGGTTATATTCCGCCTGAAGATCAAAAGACGCTAAAGAAGTGGGGAGCTGACTATATTGTTGAGACCCCTGAGCAGTTGAAAAAATTGCTGCTTTCTTCTGGCAAATTTGAGTATTTATAGACTGGTTTTTGGGTAGTAAATCGTCAGTATGAGTCATCTTGAGTTCATACTGATAAGCATATATTTTAATGATTCAACGATAAGTAGTGAGTAATACCATGAGTGACAATATCAATCAGCCAGCTAATCAGACAAACAACCAAAAAAACGTTCAAAGTCTTACTCAACCTTTGACTCATGACGATATTCGCAATTTTGTGCCACCTACTCATTGTCTAGATGGAAAAACTATCTTAGTGACAGGTGCAGGGGATGGCATTGGCCGTGTTGCAGCATTAACCTATGCTCGCTATGGCGCTACAGTATTACTACTAGGTCGTACCAGCAGCAAGCTCGAGTATGTCTATGACGAGATTGAGAGCCTTGGCGGTAAACAGCCTGCTATGTTGCCGATGAATCTAGAAGGGGCGACCTATGCTGAAATGCAGCAGCTAGAAGGATTGATTGATAAAGAAGTTGGTCAGCTGGATGGTATTTTGCATAATGCGGGTGTGCTTGGGCAATTGACGCCACTTGAGATGTATGACGTTGATACATTCGCTCAAGTCATGAAGGTTAACTTTACAGCGACCTTTATGCTCACCCAAGCATTGCTACCACTGCTAAAAGATGCCGATCATGGCTCTATCGTCTTTACGTCTAGCACTGTAGGTACGCATCCTCGTGCGTTTTGGGGCGCTTATGCGCTCTCTAAGCAAGCGGTTGAAGGTATGAGTGATATCTTCACGCAAGAAACTCAAAACACCACCAACCTGCGCTTTAACTGTATCAATCCGGGTGCTACTCGCACCAATATGCGCGCTCATGCTTATCCAGGGGAGAACCCTATGAGCTTAAAAACACCTGAAGATATTATGGCAGGCTACGTCTGTTTGATGAGTGATGCCAGTATTGGGGTGCGCGGGCAAGTTGTTGAGTTGCAGCCAAAAGATTAACAGTGATATTTTTGCTTTATGTGGTCATGTTCTATTTATGATATTGCGACGATTATTAGGTTGTAATCAGTCGTATCTAGCCCCATATATTTGTTATTAAAGAAGTTATATACAAAATAATGACTAATAAAAAACAAATAGGATAAAATTATGGCAGGTGGCTGGTCAAGAGATGGTGCTGAGCATGAGCAAATGGATGCAACGGTCAATGATGCGTTAGAGCGCGCAAGACGCTCATTGCCAACAGGTGTGAGTGCAGAGTTTTGTGACGAATGCGGTAATTCTATTCCGGAGGCGCGGCGACTAGCGTTGCCTGGTATCCAGCATTGCGTCAGTTGTCAGACAGCGCTTGAGCAAGAGGCAAAGGCGGTGGAGCTATTTAATCGTCGCGGCAGTAAAGACAGCCAATTGCGCTAAAAGGAAGAAGAAAGCAAAAGGGCGGGCATTGCTAGATAACATAGCAATGCCCGTCTTTTTTCTGTCTGTTGCTATATAACCATTGCCATCAGTTCACGATCGCAATCCTCCCAATTTATAGAA
The DNA here is from genome assembly GCF_024085615.1 of Psychrobacter sp. PSP. Lineage (NCBI taxonomy): Bacteria > Pseudomonadati > Pseudomonadota > Gammaproteobacteria > Moraxellales > Moraxellaceae > Psychrobacter > Psychrobacter sp. PSP. Next base: position 31,377 of record NZ_JABLTF010000017.1, on the reverse strand, counting down.
GCTGCTGACGCTTTGGCATCATGTTCAGTTTCTGTTTTTTCTGTAGCTGTATCGACAGCATTGCCTAGTTGCAAAATGATTTCTAGCCGACTATCAGTCTGTGGATCGATTGTTTTGGTGGTTAGACTACCAGGGTTAAAATTGATCTGCAGCCAGCCATCAGAAGTATGAACCACGCCTTTGATACGTTGCCAATTTGGCAAATTCAATAACCAATTCTGTAAATCGTCAGCGTTTAGTATGTAGTGTGCAGGTAATCGCCATCCAGCCAACTGAAAATCCTGCTGCTCTTCATGATAGCGATAGGGCAGATCACTATTAGCACTAGCCTGAGCTTCTGTCTCATCGGTAGATGAACTCGATGATGGTACAGTTGCTAAAGAATGGGTTTGAGACTGCAAGCCGATCATCGGTTTGTGAAGATGAGTGATACTGATTTTACGTTGATTTGCGATGATATGGCTGGGCTTGTCGAGTTGGTAGTTTAGACCTGCTATGTATTCCTTGGTTAATGGGGTGTTTGATGCGTCTGTTGTCTCAGTTATTAGTTCGGATACTGCCCAAATGATTTTCACTTGTGAATTTAGCTTGGCTATCCACTCTATCAAGGTGTGTTTTTCGCTACTACTTAGTTGATCATAACGATTGACGATCAGCACATCGGAATCACGAACATGCGCTTGAAAACCCTCATGATCACGATATTTAATCTGTTGCCACTGCTCGCCACTCAGTACAGTTATCAACGTATTCATCTGTAGTGCGGTTTGCCAATGCGGCGCACTGAGCTGTAATATCAGCTCGCGTGGATGTGCCAATCCTGTGGGTTCAATAAGCAGTCTTCGCGGGTGATGGTCATTAAGCAGTCGACTGATCGCAATTTGTAAGGGCAGTTGACTGGTACAGCAAATACAGCCGCCACTGACTTCACGCATGGCGATATTCTGTTGCTCAAGATCGTTATCTTGAGAGCTTGCCAATAGTGCACCATCAATACCGATACGGCCAAACTCATTGATTAATAGCGCCCAGCGCTCGTCATTAGGTTTTGTGGCAAGTAGCTGATTGATGACGGTGGTTTTGCCAGCACCTAAAAACCCTGTCACTAATGTGCAGGGTATGTTTTGAAAAATAATAGGGTTTTTCACAGATATGCTCATCATATCGGCACGTGTTTATGAATGACCAAACACGGCCTATATTAAAAGAAATGTCATCAGTCAAAGGTTATTCACTCTTGACGGTTTCTACCTCAGCTTCATCAGGAACGAACACATAGCCCACGCCCCATACGGTCTGAATGTAGCGAGCTTGTGAAGGGTTGTCTTCAATCAAGCGACGCAAGCGTGATACCTGTACATCGATAGAGCGCTCCATCGCACCCCACTCACGACCACGGGCAAGGTTCATCAATTTGTCACGGGTCAACGGCTCACGTGGATGCTGTACTAGCGCTTTGAGTACGGAGAACTCACCAGTGGTTAAGGTCACAACATTGCCATCGCGTTTGAGCGTACGAGTCGATAGATCTAGTGTCCATGGACCAAATTCAACCACTTCTAATTGGTGACTTGGTGCCCCTGGAAGCTCACGGTTCTGACGACGCAACACGGCTTTGATACGCGCCAATAGCTCTTTTGGGTTAAACGGCTTAGGCAGGTAATCATCTGCACCCGCTTCCAAACCTGCGATACGGTCAGCATCGCCACCTTTAGCAGTCAGCATAATGATTGGAATATCCGCATTGTCTGCACGTAGGCGCTTACAGATGCTAATACCGTCTTCGCCCGGTAGCATCAAATCTAACACAACCAAAGAGAAGAGCTCACGTTGCATGAGTTTGTCCATCTGACTACCATCATGGGCAGTACGAACGACGAAACCATCGTCTTCTAAGAAGCGCTGTAGCAAAGAGCGCAGGCGAGCGTCATCATCGACAACTAAAATACGCTGAGTCAAAGTATCGGGGCTGTTGTTATCAGTCATACAGGCATCCTCTTATAAAAATTATTGTTAGCAGAAATGACGAGTAAAAAGCGATGAGTAAAGCACTGCCATTAATTATCGTTATTTAATGATGGATCAAAACAAGCACGTCATAAAACCAAAAACTATTGTTCAATATATCAGCACATCTCAATATTTGTGCTATGGATACTTTAGTGTATAAGATTGCACTGCGAATTGCATCACTCATAAGAATAAATGCTGTATGCGTTTGTTTAACAAGGCTACAGAACGTTTGATATAAAACGTTTTATGCCGCAAAACAGGCGATAATTAACGAAAAGATAAAAAGGATTTTTATTCATGCAGCTTTTGCTATAATGCAAAACTACATTTCTCAACGATTGATACGTATATGAGTAGCACTGATACCTTAACGTCATCTCAAACCTCGACAAATGCACAGGTTTTGGATGCAACCACACACGCGAATATTCACGACAAGCTTGCTCGCGCGCTTGGCATTAAGACTGCTCAAGTCAATGCGTTTGTGAAGCTTTATGATGAAGGCGCAACGGTTCCTTTCATTGCGCGTTACCGCAAAGAAAAAACGCAAAACCTTGATGACGCGCAGCTGCGTGCTCTCGAGAAGTCTCTGAATTATGAGCGTGACATGGCCACCCGACGCCTCAAAATCACTGAGCTACTGAGCACGCAAGGCAATTTGACCGATGAGCTGCAGACGCGTATCGATAATGCGACGTCAAAGCTTGAGCTTGAAGACATCTATCTGCCATATCGTCCGCGTCGTCGTTCACCGGCTGCCAAAGCACGTGCCGCTGGACTCGATGCTGCTGCGCAAGCTGTCTTGACGCAAGAAATCACCCCGACAGAGGCGCTGGCTGATTATCAAGTTCAGTCAAGTATCACTGATGATAGTGGTAATGAGATCGACGTTGACTTTAGCGATATCGACAAGCAGCTTGCTGGTGTGCAAGCCATTATCGTTGATGAGTGGACGCAAGCATTGGGGTTGTTGGACAACTTACGCAATGGTTTTGCCAAAACTGCCAGTATCGTATCGAGCGTTGCGAGCGAAGAAAAGCGTGAAGTTGGCGAAAAGTTCAAAGACTACTTTGAGCATAGCGAAAGCCTGGCTCGACTGCCAAACCATCGCCTATTAGCGATGTTACGTGGTCGTCAAGAAAACGTCTTGGGTCTAAAAATCGAAGGCGAAGACGCACCATTTATCGAAAAAATTATCAATCATTTCGATGTCGATGCCAAAGCGCCAGCAGCACGCCGTGAGTTTTTGACAGAGGCGGCCAGTAGTTTGTGGAAAGACAAATGGCGTCCACATATCGAGCACCGCTTACTGACCGAAAAGCGCCTAGCTGCAGAAGCAGATGCGATTGATGTGTTCGCTAGTAACTTACAGCATTTATTGATGGCTGCACCAGCAGGCCCTAAAGTGATCTTAGGTGTCGATCCTGGTATCCGTCATGGCGTAAAAATGGCTATTGTGGATGCGCAAGGTCATGTCATGTCAGATAGCGAAGAAAAACCTGTCATCGCGACGGTTTATCCGTTTGCCCCTGACAACAAAATGGATGAAGCCAAAAAAGTCATTGATGAGCTATTAAGTACTTATGATGTTGATTTGGTCGCGATCGGTAATGGTACGGCAAGTCGCGAAACCGATGCGATGATTAAAGAGATTTTGGCCGCGAACGCTGCACTTAAAGCCAAAGCTGTCATCGTCAATGAATCAGGCGCTTCCGTCTATTCGGCGAGCGAGCTTGCTAGTGATGAGCTTGCCAATTTAGACGTGTCGGTGCGCGGTGCTGTGTCTATCGCACGTCGCTTGCAAGATCCGTTATCAGAGCTTGTCAAAGTCGATCCAAAAGCCATCGGTGTAGGTCAGTATCAGCACGATGTGAACCAAAACCAGCTCGCAGATAGTCTTGATAAAGTGACTCAAGATAGCGTGAATGCGGTTGGTGTTGATGTGAATACAGCGAGTCCTGCTATTTTGGCACATATCGCGGGTCTGAACCGTAATGTGGCGCAGCAAATCGTGACTTATCGCCGCGAGCACGGGGCATTTGATAGCCGTGAAGCACTCAAAAATGTTCCACGTCTAGGCGCTAAGACCTTTGAGCAAGCAGCAGGTTTCTTACGCATCCATAATGGCAGCAATCCACTAGATGCGACAGGCGTGCATCCAGAGAGCTATGCCTTGGTTGATAGCTTACTCGCACAAGCCGGCAAGCCTTTATCAGAAGTCATCGGTAACGATGGTGTACTGAATGCTATCGATACGACTGCGCTGGCTGCTAACGATGATAATGTCAGCGTAAAAGCGATTATCGAAGAGCTTGCTAAACCTGCACGCGATCCACGTCCTGAGTTTAAAACGGCTAACTTCCGTGATGATGTCAATAGTATCAAAGATTTGAGCGAAGGTATGCAGCTTGAAGGTGTGGTCACTAACGTAACGGCCTTTGGCTGTTTCGTTGATGTCGGTGTACATCAGGATGGTTTGGTCCATATCTCTCAGATGGCCAATGACTTTGTCGCAGATCCCATGAACCGCGTCAAACCTGGTGATATCGTATCGGTTCGTGTTATTTCTATCGATGAAAAACGTGGTCGTATCGGATTTAGTATGAAGCCTGAGTCTGAAAAACCTGTCCGTACGGCTGCTAAGTCTACTGCAACCAGTACAGATGGTGAAAAAGTGAGCCGTCCACGCAGTAATCAGGCGAATAGTGACCGTCCAAATAATAGTCGTTCTGCTGCTGATAAGCGTTCGTCTAAGCCACGTGGTAAACGTCAGGACAATACGAATAGTAACCGTAGCAAACCGATCAAAAACGATAAAGCGCAAGCACCTAGTAAAATGGGTACACTTGGCGCCTTGTTACAAGAAGCTGGCGTGACTAAAACTAAGAAATAGCCAAAATTTATAGCCGTGTGCAACAAAAAAGGCAGCCAATTGGCTGCCTTTTTATATGTCACTTATTGATAGTAGTAAACTGTTAATCATACTATTCAATCAAGCACTGTCATTATTAACGAATGGTGAAACGACGGTTTTCGTTAAATTCCACTTGACCAGGCTGAGTCGCTAAAAGCTCACCACGACGGTCTTTTTTCTTTTCTTGTAAGGTACTAGTAGCATTTGCCGTTTTATTGTTAGAAGCGGCTTCACCTGCAATTAATGGCTGATAGTTTGAATTACTGTGCTGCATATTTGGCGTTTGTGTACGTTGGGTAGACTGTGAAGAAGCTGCACCCGTTGTCGCTGGCATATTGCCGTTCATTGTAGGCATATTACTATTGCTCATAGTGCCAGACTTATCATTCATCTTGTTATTCGATTCGTTCATTCTGTTGTCAGAGTTGTTCATACCCTTGTTCGAATCATTCATCTCGCTACGAGAGTCATTCATCTTATTGCTAGAGTTATTGATGTTGACCTGACTAGACTGTGCAGCTCCCAATTTACCAGTTGGTCCTTCTACACCGACTTGTACATTGCTTTTAACAGAGCTACTTGGCATACGTGATTGCATAGAATCACTGCTGTTGGTCGGCATAGCCATTGCAAGTGTAGGCAATGCAAGTGTAGTACCTAAAATTAACGATAAAATATTCTTTTTCATTATAAAACTCCAAATTCGATAAATGAACAATGATTAAAAACAGCTGCCATATCTATATATAATTATGTCTAAAATGCAGATAATTGAGGACAGCCTAATTTTGGTTAGACCTTACTATAATTTGTAAAAACAAAGTACCAGTTATATAACAGACATTTCAGTAGTAAACTCATTAAGGTTCTAACAGCTTGGTGTATTGTTGTGACGTTATGAAACTATTAAGCCCACATCTCATTTAAGAAATGAAGTAAGCATTTGGATCTATTTTATTCAACAATGATATATTTACCAGTATTTGTATCGATAACAGGCTGCTAAAAACCTTTATCTGGCACACGAACTACTGGAAAATTTTGACTAATATCAATTCGATCAATAACATTGTTTTAGAGAAATATTTTTACTAGATGATGTTTTTTGAAGTGAACTTTGATTAAAATTTTTAAATGAATATTCTCTATAACAATCAAACCGTAATGTATTTTGTCCTAGCGTATTGAGGAGAATATGGCTGTGCCATTAGACTAAAAATCTGTAGCATAATGTACTAAAAAATCGAAAAACCGCAACATTGATTACCAAAAAATACGCTATTAGTATTCGCTAATATGATAGCTGAGCGCTATAAAATTTGCGTATTAAAAAACCGCACCTTGTTATCAAGATACGGTCATGAAAATCATCAGCATTAATAAATCATTATTTAAATGTTTTACATTCGGTTAACCATCGATAACTTCAAAGCTTAGACCTGAATGTTCTTCTAAACGGGCTATGAGCTTATCACCCATCGCAGAGGCAGGCGTCCAGAATCCGCCACCAACGTCTTCTTTACTGATATCTTGTGCCAGACATAATGCTGCCTGCGCGAGCATACGAGAAGTGCTACCGTAACCAGGATCTTTATCGCCGGTAACTTTGACCGTGATGGTGTCGTTTTTAGCTGTTTGACCGAAATGGCGAATATCAAAGTAGCCATTTTCCTGCTCATCCTTAGAAGGGCCTGTGCCTGCTTTAGGCAGAACATGCTTGGACAATAACTCACGGCTTGGTTTAATCATCATGGCAGTGGCAAATCCTAGTAGACCCGCGCTCATCGCGTAGCTTGATAACTTACCTTTGACACCATCTTTCATCCACATGGCTTCGTCATATTTAAAATCGCGACCGTATTCGTAACCGAGTAGCTGGTTACTGCGATGGACAATACGTGTGTTGATACTCGCCATCACAAAGGGCGCCAACCAACGTTTATGGGTGCTGTCGTATTCTGGTTTGCTGACATTGTCTTGACGTACATTGGGCACATCTGTGTCATCGTTTAGTAGATAAGGGTTGGCTACTTGCTTACGGCGTGATTTATCTTCACCAACTTCTTCGAATATCGTCGCCATCGAGGCAATCGTACCACCAGAGATGCCGCCTTTTGCCGCCTTTACGCGCATGTGAATCACATTACAAGCTTCTCCGAACTTCTCTTCTGCTTTGGTTTGCGTAAAGTAAACGCCCAAATCTGATGGGATAGAATCAAAGCCGCAAGAGTTGACAATCCGTGCGCCGCTTTGTTTGGCAGTCTCTTGATATTTGTCCATCATGTCTTTGATAAAGATCGCTTCACCAGTAAGATCGACGTAATCGGTACCGTTTTCGGCACAAGATTTAATAAGAGGTTCGCCATATTTGAGGTAAGGGCCGACGGTTGAGATGATGACTTGTGTCTGTTTGGTCATTTCATCAAGGCTGGCAGAGTCTTTACTATTGGCAATGATAATATCTACTTTGCTCTCAAGTTTCGACTGTAGCTCATTGAGTTTTTCTTCATCACGTCCTGCAATTGCCCAAGTGACATTAGAGCCATCTTTCTTTTTAGCATTGGATAAAAAATTGGTTAAATAGTGAGCGGTGATTTGTCCGACAAAGCTTGTTGCGCCATATAAGATGACGGCATAAGGGCGGTTGTCGCTAGTATCTTGTTGTGCGGGTTTTGCGGTATCCGTCTCGGTACTCATAAGTATTGTCCTTAATATATTGGATGATAATGTGACTTTAAACTATAAACCAAGTGGTCTGAATAAGTTAGAAGTTTATGGGGTCGCGACAGTTTTCATTGCCAAATCTCTTTTTCAGAAATTTTTGATGTTATTTATATGCAACCATAAGACAATCAATAATTTAGCAAATAAGGTGCTCATCATCCTAAATAATATGTTTATAGACACAAGAAAAAAATAAAAGGTGTTAACACTTGCTACAAACTTTACATAATCTACTGACATCATTACTAAAATGCACGTTGTTTAAAGAGAAATATTGCTAGTCTATGTTTGTAAGCAGATATGACTGGTATTAGAAAAAAAAGTTAAATCAATACTATATTAAATCAATACTATATAAAATTTACTATCTGATTTTTAACAATTATTTGAGGAGAATATTATGTTTCGTTGGGCTATTATCTTTGCGGTAATCGCACTGCTAGCAAGTTTATTAGGATTTGGCGGCGTCGCAGGACTGTCTGCTAATCTGGCATACATCTTCTTAGCAGTCGCTGTGATTTTATTTATTGTGGCGTTTGTTAGTCGCAAAATGTAAACACAGCTTATTACTATAAAAATCCAATAAAAAAAGACCCTCAATTGAGGGTCTTTTTTTATATTCAACTAAAGTACATCATTTACTCATTTAACAGAAATATAAGGCTATAGACGTTTGGGTTGCACGATATGCTCCATGCGTTTAGCAAGGCGAATGTCTAAACTAGAAACGCCGCCGGTGTCCTGATTGGTTAGGCGTACCTCGACTATATTGTATATATTACGCCATTCCGGATGATGTTCGAGTGCTTCAGCATAGAATGCCGCTTGGTTCATAAAACTCATCGCCTCAATAAAATCGCTGAAGTGATAGGTCTTGACGATACTATTGCCATCACGCTGCCAACCAGCAAGCTCTTCTAACTGTAGATCAATTTGCTTGTCAGATAAACTACTCATATTAATAACCTTTATTGTTATACGGATTGGTTTATTAAAAGTTATATTGGGATGGATCTCCTAATCTAAAATTGCTGCATACCAGTTGTTTGGGATAAAGGGCGGTAAGCTATACCAAATCTTGGTACTCAGGGTGCTTGCTGATATATGAGGCCACAAACGAGCATTGCGGCACAACCTTTTTATCATGTTCACGGGCGTAATCTAGCGCATGTTTGACTAGCGCTGAACCGACACCTTGACCGCCTAACTGTCGCGGAACGATCGTGTGGTCATAGACGAGGGTGTCATCACGGTCTTGATAGCTGATATAGCCCGTCTGACCATCGACGGTAGTCTCAAAACGATTCGCTGCTTGGTTATGTGTGATATCTAGTGCTGATTTAGTGGTTTGGTTACTCATGATACAACTCCATTTATTATTATCGAATTTTTAATAACTGCCATATTTTCTAAGGATGAATGAAGAAGGCAGATTTATTAAATACTATGTCATCAGTAAATATTTTGTGCTTGGTTGAGTATGTATGATTGATATCAAACAATCTAGTCGCTTACCGTAATAGTCGTTATGACGATTGTTAATAGTATTAATGTCTTTTAATCTGCGTTAAAAATGTGAATATATCACCATATATAAGCTATCGCTTTACGAACGACGGGTGGTAAGAATCGACTAAGACCCTTTGCTGTCTCGCTCTCTGGTGTCGACTTATGTGAGTGAGTGGTGGTATCCGCAGCCGATACCGACTGGTAGGCTTGCCACTCTTGCTCGCTGGGCTTACTAAAGTGATGAATACGTCCTATTACTTGTCGTAGCTGTGTGCTAAAACGCCCAGTGTTGTAAGGCAAATCATATTTATGACAGATGGCTTTTACTTGCGGGGCAATACTGGCATAGTGGCTAGCTGGCATATCAGGAAAGATATGATGCTCAATCTGATGAGACAAATTGCCAGTCAAAATGTGAAACCATTTATTCCCTTTGATATTGCTAGAACCCAAAATCTGACGCACATACCAGTCGCCTTTGCTCTCATCAGTATCGAGATGGGTATAGATGTGAGCCTGCTCTGTAAAATGGCCACAGAAAATCACCGCCCACGTCCACAGATTACGAACCGTATTGGCCGTCATGTTGCCACTCAGTGTGCTCATAGCGCTACGACGACCTAAGGTCAAGGCGGCTATGGCTGGCAAAGCCACATAATCTTTACCAACTTGGCGGCCAATTTTGGCAAATAGTGCGCGAGATTTTTGTTGCATGATTTTATGTAAGTCAGGGGAGTCGGCGTATTCATCGACACTGATCTGAATATCATGAAAGGCAACCGCCCACTCAAAGCCAAAGGCCAACACGGCAGTACTAAACATATTATGGCGATCGCTTGGTGTCCAAGGCTGCTCATCAGTGACCCGAATCAAATGATAGCCAACGTCATGGTCGCGCCCAACAATATTGGTAAACGTATGATGTAAGTAGTTATGCGAGTGTTGCCACAGTGGCGCAGGGCAAACAATATCCCAGTCAAACTTCTGACTGTTCAGATGCGGATGCTGCATCCAGTCATATTGACCATGCATGACATTATGCCCAAGCTCCATATTGTTGAGTATTTTGCTAAAACTAAGTATTGACGTACCCAATAGCCAGGCCCCTATCTGCGAGCGGCGTGATGACATGCGTCCTGCGACAGCCAGTAAACCACGGGCGACAAGCTCACTATAGACCACAGTCGCATAAATCCGCTGAATGTATTTGGCGTCATCGCTACCTAATGAGTCCATCACACCTTCATATAGCGCATTTAATTCTACTGCCAAGGCATTACTTTGTGCTTTGGGTAAAGGCGCCTGCGTCACAGTGGGATAAGGCGTTTGCTGCGATGACGGGGCTGGCTGCTCGCTACTATCTCTTGCTAACGGTGCATCGGACAACGGCGTCAAGATAGGTACGGCAGAATGTGCGGTGTTAACAGGTGGTAATAAGCGCATATATAATCCTTAACCGAAACGGCACGAATAAGCAGCACTGGGTTCGGTTTGATGAGTCATCTGAGTTTTAGCATACAATATGAGTTAACATCAGTCTATTTTTTGGTTTTAATAGGTCGATAGTAAGGGGCTAGTGGTCGTATTTTTAATTTCAGCAGTGCTAGATGTCTAACACCACGTCTGTCATAGCGATATTGATGCAGGTTTGGATAGACTCGTAGCCATCACTACTTATCTTGCCAGTTTGGATGTTTTTGACCACGCCGCTCACTTTATTGCAGCGGCACAACTGGCAAATTCCTTGCCTACAACCATGCGCTAGGCGTATACCTGCATTTCCGGCAGCGACCAATAATGTGGTGTCGCTATCGAACTGCCGTTGCCGTGAGCGTAAGTACACCGTATGCGACTCTGTCTGTAGTGCATTATCTAGTACTTGATTACCACCGCTATCAAAATCAGGCAGTGCGCTACCGAAATTCTCTATAATAATATTGTCACGTAGCTGATTGCCCTGCGGTAAAATGATTTCTGACACTGCTTTATATAAGCCGGCTAATAACGCTTGTGAACCGCAGGCAAATATCTGCGTATCTGCCAAAGGTAGATTAAGTGATAATAAACCCTCTGCACTTAAGTATCGTTCGCCAGCCAGATAAGTAGCAGGATTATCTGTATGAATCAGATGATAGCTGAAGGCTGGATAGGTATCGCTCAGTTGTTGCCACTGATGTTGAAACTGGGCAAGTTTCGTTCGATTATAATGTAGCAACGCCACCTGATGTCCGTCTGCTAGTGCTTGCGTAATAAGTCCTAGCATAGGCGTGATACCGCTACCGCCAGCGACAAATAACAAAGGGTGCAGTTTTTGGTTATTTGGTTCTCTATTATCTAAACTTGTCTTTGCCTGTGCCAAAGTAAAATGACCCAGTGGCATACTGGTATCAACGATGCTAGATAGCGACAGTTGCTTGGTCAAATAGTCAGATACTAACCCTTGCGGTTTAACAGCAATAGTAACCGTATGACGTTGGCTTTTTGCTGACTTAGTAATGACGGCATCATCTTGCCACCACAATGGTTGATTCGCCAATCCTACGATTGAATAGCTGCGCTGATGATAAACCCCATCGATAAAAACACGTAAATCAAGATACTGACCGCCTTGCCAATCATCTGTCCCTTTGGATATCTGCTGCCTAAACGCTTGATTGGTCTCAAATTGCAGTGCGATCAAATCCTCACTCATCTCATATCGAGCAATAAGGCGTAGCTTGGGTGTCGTCAATGACCAAAACGGATGTAAGCGCGACCCGATAAAATCGACAAACGCACGTTGAACTATTTCAGGGCGATAGCCGTTGGCCATATCATCAGTACCTGTATAAATATTATTAAAAATATATGAGAAATAATGACTCAGCTTATAGCCAGTTTCATTGATGGCATACTAAACCATTATTTTTTGCGTTGTTAAGCCACTCTAATATGTTAACGGCTATTGATTAACTTTGCGAAAGTTTTGATGCTATTTTTTGTGGTTTTTATCAAACAGCAATAAGTCAGAATGTTAAGCTCGTAACCTCAGAAAAATATTTTTACCCGCTTTTATCCAGAAACAGCGATACTCTATGACAAAAGCTGCAAAACAAGGGGTAAAACAACCTGTCAGCTTGCAGGGGGTGCGCTTCAATGCGATAATGAGTGAAAACTCATATTCTTTATTCTGAGGCGTCATAAACGCTGTTTTTATTCAGTTTTTTGATAAAAATGGTTTTACTCGCCTCTTTTATATAGTCCAGCGGAGTGTTAATGGCTCAATATATCTACACGATGAACAACGTGTCAAAACTTGTTCCGCCTAAGCGCGAAATTCTAAAAAATATCAATCTCTCCTTTTTCCCGGGTGCCAAAATTGGTGTCTTAGGTATCAATGGGGCAGGTAAGTCGACCTTGCTACGTATTATGGCGGGTGTGGATACTGAGTTCAGCGGTGAAGCACGTGCGCAGACAGGAACCAAAGTTGGTTACTTGCCGCAGGAGCCACAACTCGATGACAGCAAAGATGTGCGCGGCAACGTCGAGGACGGCATGCGTGAGGCGTTAGATGCGTTAGCGCGCTTAGACCAAATCTATGCTGAGTATGCGGAACCGGATGCTGATTTTGACAAACTTGCTGAAGAGCAGGGCAAAATGGAAGACATTATCCAGTCATGGGATGCACACAATCTAAATAACCAGTTAGAGAAAGCCGCTGACGCGCTACGTCTACCGCCTTGGGATGCTGATGTCAGTAAGCTATCAGGTGGTGAAAAACGCCGTGTGGCATTATGCCGTCTACTATTGTCTCGCCCTGACATGCTATTACTTGACGAACCGACCAACCATTTGGACGCCGAGTCTGTTGCATGGCTAGAGCAATTCTTGCAAAACTATAGCGGCACTATCGTTGCCATTACCCATGATCGTTATTTCTTGGATAATGTGGCGCAGTGGATTTTGGAGCTTGACCGAGGCTATGGCTACCCGTATGAAGGTAACTATACTGAATGGTTAGAGCAAAAAAACAAGCGCTTAGAGGAACAACAGAAGCAAGAAGAGTCGTTTGCCAAAGCGCTGAAAAAAGAGCTTGAGTGGATTCGTAAAAATCAAAAGGGTCAGCAAGCGAAGTCTAAGTCGCGCGTACAGCGTTTTGAAGAGCTGAATTCAAAAGAATTCCAGCAGCGAAATGAGACCTCAGAGATTTATATTCCGCCCGGTCCGCGTCTAGGTAATAAAGTTATCGAGGTCAATAACATCTCCAAGTCGTTTGGCGATCGTTTATTGTATGAAAACCTAAGCTTCAATGTCCCAGCGGGTGCTATCGTTGGTATCATCGGTCCAAATGGTGCGGGTAAAACCACGCTATTTAACATGATTACTGAGCGTGATACCCCAGATACTGGTTCGGTTGATTTGGGCGAAAGTGTCAAGGTTGCCTATGTCGGTCAGGTGCGTGACAACCTAGACGACAAAAAGACCGTCTGGGAAGAAGTATCAGACGGTCTTGACATGATTACTGTCGGTGACTACACCACGCCAAGCCGTGCGTACATCGGCCGCTTTAATTTCAAAGGCTCAGACCAGCAGAAACATGTCGGTCAATTATCAGGTGGTGAGCGTAACCGCTTGCAATTGGCAAAAACCCTAAAGCAGGGCGCAAACGTACTGCTACTCGATGAACCCTCGAACGACTTGGACGTTGAAACCTTACGTGCGCTAGAGGATGCGATTCAAGTATTCCCAGGTACGGTCATGGTGGTCTCGCATGATCGCTGGTTCCTTGACCGTATCGCCACCCACATCTTGGCGTTTGAAGAAGAAGGCCCAGTGTGGTTCGATGGCAACTACAGTGAGTTTGAAGCCTATCGTAAAAAGACAATGGGTGATGACGCCACGCCTAAGCGTGCTAAATATAAGAAAATCACCAACTAATACCATTGTTTGGTATATTGGAACTGCATAAAAAAAGACCGCTAATCAATAGCGGTCTTTTTTGTTTAGCTTAATTGTTTAAAAGTCATGACTAACGATTAACGCTTACGCCCAAATTTACGCTGCTTTTTATTACTAATCTCAGTAATAGCACGAGTGATTTCTTCTTCGTTTAAACTTGCGACTTGCTGCAAGATTTGCATCATATCAGGCGTCAGCACATATTTGGCATGACTGGCGATGTCATTGATACGATGGTCAAAGGTCAATATGCCCGTTTCATCATCTTTTTGTAGATAATCAAGACGAGTCAAAGCGCTGATAAAGCTAGTAAATAATGCGCGATCAAAGAAGTCAGGAATATCATCGGCATACAGTACAGACAAGCGTTGTCCAAGCAAATGGCACAGGTCAACGACTTCGCTTTCGGTCAGATTACCAGAGCCCTGCTGAGCGAGTAGGGCAAGCGTCATAAAATAACGCTCAAGACTTTGCCCAACGGGTGTCGCCAGTACTTGTAGCTGTTGATAGCGCTTGCTATTAGACTCAGGAACACTAAGCGTGTCATCACCCAACTCAACAATCAACCCATGAGAGAGTAAACTATCGACTTTTTTATTGAGCGTCTCCGCCAAACCATGCGCTGGGTAGTATAAGAACAGCTCACCTTGCAAGAATGGGTATAACTGCTCAGCGATACTATCTAAACGACTGCGTTTGATACGGCCATTACGTGCCACTAGCGCTGATAAGAAAGACAGCAAGATAAAGACGTGTAGAATGTTATTGCGGAAATAGCTGAGCAATGCCGCTTGCTTGCCAGCGACCTGAATGATATCGCCCAAGATGTGCGGCGTACGCTCTATGAGTTTTAGCTTGATGCCATAATCAATGATTTCTTGCGGGCTCATATCTGTGATGACAGTGTCATCTGCATAAGGAAGCTGTTGCGCAAGGCCTTGGTACAAAGCGATTTGCTCACGGCAACTGTTTTCATCCAGTGCCGCTTTCGGTGCGGATAGTAGTACCAATGATAGCAGCGACACAGGCGTTATCACGGCAGCTTTATTGATGTGCTGCATGACTTTTACACCGATGTTATCGACCATGGCACTGGCTTTTTCATCGAGTGGGGAGTCGGTGCGATCGGACGGTAAGCTGTTGGCTGGGACATCGAACTTTGTCATAAAATCGCTAAGATGCAGCGGTGTACCAAAACTTAGATGTACATTACCAAAAATACGCTCAATTTTACGACCCACTTTGAGTAGCCCAATCAACGATTCTGATTCTTTTGGTTTGCCCTTTAACTCACCGATATAAGTGCCGCCTTCCATAATACGCTCATAACCAATATAAGTTGGGATGAACACCACAGGCTTATTGGTTTGACGTAACTGGCTATGTACCGTCATCGCCAGCATACCCATTTTGGGCGGTAGTAGGCGACCTGAACGTGAGCGACCACCTTCAATGAAGTACTCGATCGGCGTATTACGCGTGATAAGGGTATGCAAATATTCACGCAATACGGCGGTATAAAGGGCATTGCCACGGAAGCTACGACGAATATAAAAAGCGACAGCGCCGCGCAATAACGGTCCCAATACTGGCACATCTAAGTTATCACCTGCTGCGACATAAGGGATACTCAAACCGCGTTTATAGATGACATAAGACAACAATAGATAATCAACATGACTGCGATGGCACGGCACATAAATCAGCTCATAATCGGTCGCAAGGTCACGTACTCGCTCAAAATGATGGACTTCCACGCCGTCATATAACTGTGTCCATAACCACGTTAAAAATTTATAAAACCCACGAATAATGGAATGAGAATAGTCATTCACCATCTCATTGGCGTATCCTCGCGCTTGACTACGAGCGTCGCGTACGCTGGTGCCTTTTTCGGCAGCTTCCAGCTCTATTGCGTGCTTAATCGCTGGCGAGTAGACCAGTTTATCGACCAAATTACGTCTATCTGACAAATCAGGGCCCAGCATACTGGCGCGCTGCTTGTCTAAATAAATCGTCAATTGCTGCTGTAGCATCCGCACGAGTTCACGATTGCCATCAGCAGCCGCCACGAGCGTATAGCTGGGTGATTTTTCAGCATCAGTTTTGACATCATTATCCGTCGTTGCTGATTCAGTATCTTGTGAGTCTGTAGCAGGTGAGCTTTTAGCACTTGAATCCTCAGAAACCAAATCTTTAGAAGCTAAGTCTTTAGAAGCTAAGTCTTTAGAAGCTAAGTCTTTAGAAACTGAGTCTTTAGAAACTGAGTCTTTAGAAACTGAGTCTTTAGAAACTGAGTCTTTAGAAACTGAGTCTTTAGAAACTGAGTCTTTAGAAACTGAGTCTTTAGAAACTGAGTCTTTAGAAACTGAGTCAAAAACGTTAGGGCCCGCGCTTTCACCTTTGAGGCTATCATTGATGATAGTACGCAAATCTTGGGGTGGGTGGAATTGTACAAAGGTATCACGGCCCATCACGCCGATATTAAATAACTGCTTGCTGATACTCGGGTCTTGCCAATTGTCAGCGGTTAATAGTTTAAATAGCGAGTCTTCTTTTTCAGGGGCGCGTCCCCACAGGATAGATACGGGTACTAGGCGCACCTTTAGCTCTGGATATTGCAATACCGCAGAGACTAAGCGAGAAAGGCGCGGAGACAACTGATTGTCTTTGGCACTTGGGTGATTCAAAAATATGATGGCTGCATTTTCTTTGATATTGTGAGCCGCGTCATTGACCCCAACCAATGCAGGCGGCAAGTTATGCTCTTGCGTCTGCAAATCGATCAAAATACTGTTGGAGCGAGAATAATCCTGTAGCACATAAAATCTAAGTACCTGCTCGTCGCTATCAAAATCAGGCAATTCACCCAATAATTTCGGTTTGACAGCAACATCGAGTAGCTGTCCCGATAGTTTACGATACAGCTGATTGATCGGCGCGTTAGCGTAAGGCTTGGTGACGATTGGACTCGCGTCAGTTTCAGAAGTGCGGTCAGTGCTGACTGGCGCTTTAAAAATCCGTTTTTTTAGGAACTTCGGTATCATAATCAGTATCAAAAATAGTCAAATATGTTGCGCTTATGATGCCATAAAAGCCACTAAAGCGATATATAGTGTCTGTATATACTGCTAATATTAATACTATTGGGTTACTCACTAGTAAGCGAGCAGTGATATAAAACGGTCAAGTATTTGAAAGTTACGATATTTGGCGTAATAATATATTGATGCCATGTCTATCTAATCCGTATGACGCCTATTCTTTAGTTCTATTTTATTAAGCCGTAATATTATGACGCCAGCTATCGACCTTGCCAAAAAACGCGGTCTTGATTACCGCATACACGAATACACGCATGACAGTCATGCGGCCTCTTTTGGTTTAGAAGCCGCAGAAAAGCTTGGCGTGGCGGCAGTGCAAGTGTTCAAAACTTTGGTGGTATCGACCGATACTGGCGACCTTGCGGTTGCGATATTGCCAGTAGATAAAACCCTCAATTTTAAAAAAATGGCCAAAGCCTTATCCGCGAATAAATTGCTGTCCTGCAAAAAAGTACAAATGGCAGATCCCAAGCAAGTAGAACGTAGTACCGGCTATGTGTTGGGCGGCGTCAGTCCACTCGGGCAAAAAAAGCGCCTAAAAACAGTCATAGATAGCAGCGCACAAGACCAGACAACGGTCTATGTCAGTGGCGGTCGTCGCGGTTTGGAGATTGAGTTACCACCAGCGCAATTAGCCAACACACTTGATGCGCATTTTAGTGCGATTACTGATGAATAATACAAATAAACCTTTTACGGCGATGAGGCGGAGCGCGTAAACTGATAAGCCAACTGATATATTACTTTCTCTATTTAAGGATGTCCTCATGCCGCATTTAACCATTCAAGCCACGCCCAATGTCAGTATCCCTCACGAAGAATCATTGCTAAAGTCGCTCAATAAAGCATTATGGGACAGTGGATATTTTGATAAGCCGGCAGATATCAAAACACGTATCTTACCTATTGAGACGTTTTTGGTGGGTGTGGAAGATGATGAGCAAGCGAATGGGTTTATCTATGCCAATCTAAAACTGATGAGCGGCCGCGATATAGAGACTCGTAATCAGCTGGCTGAGCTCTTGGTCGCTACCATCGAAGAAAAGATCGGAGACGAGCAATCAGGTCGTGCGGCACTGCAAATATGCGTAGAAGTCGAAGAGATTAGTGCGGTATATCATAAGAAGATGCTAGGTAGTTAATGTTAAACGCTTTAACCTTTTCCAAAGCGACTTATTATATTTTATATTTTGAATACTGTTGTTTGAAGGCGTTAGACGTATATGGTTAAGCGGGCTTGCACAAAGACTGACTAGCAACCTTTGGTAGTATCATGACCTCAACTTTGTAGCCTGCTGTTTTGCCATGAGTGGCCATAAGATTACGTGCGATACGGAGTCGGTATTTTCCCGTTTTAGGTAAGCAGCCTTGATAAATGATGCCGCCTTTGGTGCCATCTTGGGTACCATCCGGCATATGCAATACACCGACGTTAGCAGTCTCGGGCGTACCTGCAAGTGGTGAAATGTTAATAACGGCATATTGCTGACTTGCAGCATCGAAACGATACCACTGCTCATCGGTATGAGGAGCGAGTTTACCAGTGACGACGCTAGTAACAGCGCCTTTTGCAAAATGTAGAGTACTATCGCTACTTTTGGCCGCTGCACTGCTGATGCCAATACTGGCGAGCGTGGTACTAATGACCAATGCTCGTATATATCGAGCAGCTAAAGCCGTGTTTTTATCGTTAGGTAAAACCATTATTTACTCTTAAATTACAGGTTGCTTTTGATAGTCTTTAATCATAATACGGTCAGTTAAACACAAAAAAGCGCCTAAATGATAGGCGCTTTTTTGTGGATTATGAATACAGTGTTAGTCTAGAAAAGCAAAGTTTTCGCTGTCCATCTCTGTCATGCTATTGCTTGGTGCGACCATGGATTCAGCATGTCCAGAGGTACGTGGTAGCAGCTTGTCAAAATAGAATTCGGCTGTTTGAATTTTCGCTTTATAGAATTCTGGTGCTTCTGTGCCACCATTTTCAAGCTTGTCATAAGCGACCGCTGCCATACGTGCCCAGTGGTAGCCCATCATGACGTAACCTGAGTACATCAAGAAGTCATCTGATGCGGCTGAGATGATTTCACGGTCTTTACGAGCCATTAGCATCAAGCGTACTGTCAAGGTGTTCCACTCAGCGCACAGCTTGGTAAGTGCCCAAACAAATTTACGCATGTCTTTATCAAGGGCATACTCGCCGCACCATTTCATGATGCTTGAGGTATAGTCACGGATGATTTTACCTTTAGATTGCAAGATGACCTTACGACCGAGCAAATCTAACGCCTGTACGCCCGTGGTTCCTTCGTACATGGTCGCGATACGAGCATCACGAGCAATCAGCTCCATACCCCATTCTTTGATATAGCCGTGGCCGCCATAGACTTGCTGACCGTGTTTGGCCGCTTCGATACCAAGCTCAGTCAAGAAGCCTTTTAGGATGGGGGTATAAAAACCTAGCTTGTCATCCCATTTTTCAAACTCTTCTTCATCGCCATTGGCGATGCCTTGTGACATTTTGTCCGCATAGCGTGCTGAATGATAAAGCATTGAGCGACCGCCTTCAGCAAAGGCTTTTTGCGTCAATAGCATACGGCGTACGTCAGCGTGGTGGATGATCGCATCAGCTACTTTTTCAGGATCTTTGGTACCAGAAAGGGTGCGCATAGAGCGGCGTTCTTTGGCATAGGGCAATGCATTTTGGAAAGATAGCTCCGTATGTGCCAAACCTTGGATACCTGTACCGATACGAGCAGTATTCATAAAGGTAAACATCGCTTTTAGGCCTTTGTGCGGTTCGCCAATTAGGTAGCCAGTAGCACCATCGAAGTTCAACACACAGGTAGAAGACGAGTTGATACCCATTTTGTGCTCGATTGAACCGCAAACAACAGCATTGCGCTCGCCAGATTCGCCTTCAGCATTCGGCGTGAATTTTGGTACGATAAATAGCGAGATACCGCGTGTACCCTCTGGCGCATTTGGTAGGCGTGCTAAAACAATATGAATGATATTGTCCGTTAGATCATGCTCACCACTTGAGATGAAGATTTTGGTGCCACTGATTTTGTAGGTACCGTCATCCTGCGGGGTGGCTTTTGACTTTACCTGACCCAAGTCGGTACCACATTGAGGCTCGGTCAAACACATCGTACCTGACCATGAGCCTTCGACCAGCTTTGGTAGATAAAGGTCTTTTTGCTCATCTGTACCATACTGAAGCAGCGTGTTGATACAACCAGTTGAGAGGCCAGAGTACATCGCCCACGGCCAGTTGGCCGTGCCGATCATTTCAGCTTTGATTAAGTTGATTGATGTGGGTAGGTTCATTCCGCCGTACTGTTCAGGATACGAGATACCTTGCCAGCCGCCTTCTACAAATTGGTCATAAGCTTCCTTAAAGCCCTTTGGTGTGGTGACTTCGCCATTTTCAAAATGACAGCCTTCTTCATCGCCTGATTGATAGATAGGAGCAAGGACGTTTTCAGCAAAATCTGCCATACCCTGTAGGATCATATCTATGGTTTCAGGATCCGCGTTTTCGCCATTGTCTAGGCTTTTATAATGCGTTTGGTAATCAAATACATCATTAATCAAAAATTTGATGTCACGTAAAGGTGCTTTGTAAGTTAACATAATCGCTCTCTTTGGTTGGTTCGCTATCATAGACTTACGACGCAGTATTTGAGTCAAAAGTCATGTCAGCGATGTGTCATTATTTTAATCGAGATAGATACTATATCTGTTGTTATGAGTGCTAGTAATAAACAGCGAGTCCATTGTGAAGGGTTTTAGGACGTCCTTGTTGAGCGTCAGCTATTATTGCGTTGATATGATTATAAATCTTATAGACCAATAAATATACAATTCATAACTATTATTCATGACTTTTACCTTAATTAATTAATTTTAGTTTTATGAAGTGGCTGATATATGTGCTGGATATGCTCAAAGATCATCTGTTATAGATGATTGATGATAAGCAGAAGACCGAAGAGTAATAGACATAATATAGTCGAACCACTATTAAAGTGTTACAGCGTTAGACTCGTTTAGCCTACTACTGTAGTACTTGCACTCGTCTGCCTTGTACCACTTTTAATATTGATTGACTATAAATAAGGCAGACCCTCTATGAGTGAGTCAAAATTACACAAACAAACCTCTTGGTTGACCGCGCTATTCACGCGTATTAAGGGGCTCATTGATGGTGAACTTGGGCATTTACTAACCGTCAATCGTAGCCGAAGACCCTGGCATATGCCTATTGTTGCTGCGATTGCGATCAGTTTTCCAGTATTTGTGGGCGCTTACTTTGGTGACTTATCTGCTGGAATCAAAGCGTCGCTAGGGTCAATGATTATTTTAAACCTGCCATTGGTGGGCGGATTACCTTATCGGCTAGTGACAGTGATGGCTTGGGGGTTTGCCATGATACTCAGCTTTGCGCTGGGTTTGATGGCGCAGCAATTACCTATACTCAGGCTGCCTTTCTTTATGCTTGTTGCGCTTAGCGTGGTGATGTTGGGTCGTTATTATAAGCAGCCACCACCAGCAGGGCTATTTACATTGATGGCTGGGGCAATCGCGCTGTTTATTCCTGTCCCGTTAGATCGAGTGCTCTCAGCGATAGGGCTTGTGTTATTGGGTAGCGGATCTTCGATGTTGCTCGCGCTACTGTATACACTGTTTTTGCTCGCCACACGTCCTATTGCCCCTGCGCCTAGTTATCATTATGAGCCAGATATGATCAGTGATAGCCTCATTGTCGTAAGTTTCATCAGTCTGGCGTTGGTAATAGCAGTTTTATTAGACATGCCTTATCCATATTGGGTGGCAATGAGCTGCTTTATTATTATTCAAGGCATCCAGCTGCGAACCATGTGGATCAAGCAATTGCATCGTATATTGGGTACGTTGGTTGGTATGGTGGTTGCCAGTTGGATGCTGTCTTGGGGGCTATCGAGATGGGGTGTCGCCGTGGCTATATTATGTATGATGCTATTGATTGAGTCGTTTGTCGACCGGCATTATGGGCTGGCGGTGATTTTTATTACACCCTTGACGATATTTATCGCAGAGTACGGCAGCACGATGCCGGTGCCGCCAGTGGCAGGAGATGTCATTCATACACGCATGATTGATACGGCACTTGGCTGTGTGATTGGTCTGAGCGGTGGTTTGGCCATCCACTCTACACGATTGCGTGAGCCACTGCGGCGTTTGGAGGATTGGCTGCTGCTGCGCTTTAGTGAATAAAAAGCAGCAGTTTGATGCTGCTGATTAAGAGTTCCATTAAGTATTTTGATTCAGTGCTTCTGTTGCTTTTGAGACATCAACTGTATGACCAGTCCAGCGCTCAAAACTCAATGCTGCTTGTCCGATGAGCATGCCGTAACCTTCAGACGTTTGGGCATCACGCGCCGCGAAATGCTGCAAAAAGGGTAGGTCGCGCCCATACATCATGTCATAAGCGTATTGACAGTGTAGAGCATCATCCAGCGGCAGTTTATCGCCTGATAAGCCAATAGATGTGGCATTGATAATCATATCAAACGTGCCGCTCAAATCCTTGGTGGCACAGGTCTGAATCTGCTGCGCTGCAATCACCGAACTTGCTGCGCTCAGCTCATCCACCAAATCTACCGCTTTACTCACGGTGCGATTGGCAATAGTCAGTGAGCCAATACCTGATTGAATCAGCGGTAGTATGACACCGCGTGCCGCGCCGCCTGCGCCAATCAGGGCAACGCGAGCACCGTCCAGTGGCCAACCTAAGCGTGTTATGTGATTGACGAGCCCTTGTCCGTCCGTATTATCGCCGTATATGGCCTCTTTTATCGACGCGCCTTGTTGTAGTAGCGCCTCATTTATCATGAGGGTATTGACCGCGCCTGCTGTTTTGGCATGCTCTGACAAGCCGCCGCGCGCCGCACAGCAGTCATAAGCGACTTGCTTAAAGGGTACGGTCACATTAGCACCCATACCGCCACCATGAAAAAACGCCTCAATGACCGCTGTAAAACTGGCAGCATCGTCAGGGCAATACTGGCGCTGATAGCGAATATCAATACCAGCCTGTAAGGCAAACTGCGCATGAATTTCAGGGGATTTGCTGTGGGCAATCGGGTTGCCAATAACGATGAAGTGTTGGGTCATAAAGGGTCCATTGGCTAAAAGAGGCAAGACATCATTAAAAATGCATCGCTTACGGCCATTTATCATAAGCGATAAAATGATGATTGACAAACCAATGGCTCACTTCATAAGCCTTATATCGGGCAGAGTTTGATGAGTGATATATTTAACAAATATGTACCCTCTGGGAACGTTATGTGTAACCTAAAAGGTAGTCAAGCGCTGAGCAGTTGGGTAAACTATCGATTATATGTTAATTAGTATAATATGCTCTAATGACTGTTAGGTTATAACTTTTATTACATACATTCTTTATTAAAAAATCCTTTGTTATCGGTGGCTTGTGGGCCAGCTCGTTAATATTCTTTTAAGATCAATCTAAAAGTGTGAGTAAATTATCCATGTGGAATCATAACCTTCAGACTCTTCTAGTCGGTACGATAATGGCAGTTAGTGTGACGCTTGGCGGCTGTGATAGCACCAAAGAGGATGCTCAAAATCCAGAGACAAACGCTGAGAGCAGCGAGCAGGCTGTGGCCGAGGCTCCTGTAGAGAACAGCGCTGGGGATAATCCTGATCTAGATGGCGCGACCGCCCAACAAGGTACACCAGTAAAATACGATGTCTCGGCATGGAACGCTGACAAGGGCGAGCCCCTTGGCACCGATGAGTTAGATAGTATCAAGTCAGCATTTGGTAAAGTAATAAGTACGGATGAAAATAGCCTAGACTATGCCAGTAATCCTGCCACCAAATATCGCTTTATGAAGACGGACGCGCCTTATCTAGATATTATCGACTCCGAAAAATACCTTGAGCTTGGCTGGTATTATGCCAATCCGACCGATTCTGATAAAGAAAAAGAGTTGAGCCAAGACCATGCCAAAAAAGCCTACCAACTATCGCGCCGACTGATGGGTGATGAGGGTGGCAAAATGGTCGCTGATATGCTCAGTAATCAAATCATCAAAAACAGAGTCATTGGCGGACAGAAAGTGGAACTGGCAAAATGTGAGTTTTATAGCTGTATGCTAGTCATCAATAAATCCGCTGCCCAAACAGACAATAGCTAAGCGATGCTAGACATGACGTCACTGCCCAACAGCTGGGTATGTCTATATCCACAAGACGATACGGCAACTAGCAAAGCGGTGACACTGTCGCCAGACAACCGCGGCCTAGCATATGCGGATGGATTTTTTACGACCATGGGTGTGATGGACGGACTCATCCTATGGGCAGACTACCATCATCAGCGGCTCATCTCCCATGCCGACGCCTTGCAGTTAGATATAGACTGCGAGGAATTACTGGCAGTATTAAAAATATATGCCCAGCAGCTAGAGCAGGGTATGCTCAAGCTCGTGGTGACTCGCGCCGCACAAGACATTCGCGGTTATGGCTATGTACCAAGTGAATCAGGAAGTGATTGTGAGATCTGGCTAAAACCGGCTGTTATGAGAGTCTCCACGGCTGTGGTACTGTCATTACCTGATGGCAATCTAGTACCCATGCAGCCGAATGCCTCGGCGATATGTTTATCTTCACAGATTGCCTGCCTGCCGCCATCGCTGGCAGGACTCAAAAGCCTGAGCCGCCTAGATAATGTCCTTGCCAGTGGCGAGCTACAGCGTATAAAAGCTGAACCACTGGCGGCTAACGTTACAAAGAGCCTCAGTGAAGGACTGCTACGTGATATGAGTGGTCATTGGGTTGAAGGTACGATGAGTAATGTGTTCTATCAGTTAGCAGATGAGCCTTTATGCGAATCTGAAACGCACCCTAGTGGCCACGAAGGTGTTGAGAACAAGCATGAGAGCTATCTAACAACAGGTCAATGGTACACCCCTTCCATGGAACAATCGGGCGTTGCTGGTGTGATGCGGCAGGTGATCATTGATGCTTTGTCCACGACAAAATATCCAGTGGTGATACGGTCGTTATCAGATGAGGACTTGCCTAGGTTGACGCGGTTATTCTTTTGTAATGCACTGCGTGGCATCATGCCGATGAGTAATTTGACGCTATTGTCAGGTGATGTTGTAGATTTTAAATCCGTTTAGTTGTCATTTCCTTTATTTAATAAACGATAGAAATGTTGTTTAAAAAACTCTTTTCTCCCTTCATGTTGTAGGTCTTCATAGCGCGCTTGGCTGAGTTGTAGATATTCTGTTTCCTGTTCAATACCAATAAAACGTCTTTCTAAGACATTACCTGCGATACCTGTTGTTGAAGATCCAGCGAAAGGGTCAAGTATCAAAGCATTTTTTTTAGTAGAGGCTAAAATCATCTGTGCCAACAATGCCAAAGGTTTTTGCGTAGGGTGCTTACCACAAGATTTTTCCCATTTAGCAATTGCTGGCAAGCGCCACACATCTTTCATTTGCTTATCGTTATTGAGTCGTTTCATCAAGTCGTAATCGAAATAATGTGGCACTTTAGGATGTTTCCTCGCCCAAATAATGAACTCTGTAGAATGAGTGAAAAACCGACAAGAAAAATTAGGCGGTGGATTGGTTTTTTCCCAAGTTATAACATTGAGTATTTTAAAACCAAGCTGCGGCAAAATACGACCTAGAGTAAAAATATTGTGATGTGTACCACTGACCCATAATGTCGCATTATCTGCCATTTTCTCTCGTACAGCAAAAAGCCACTCGTAGGTAAATACATAAGCATCATTGTCACTGACAAGCTTGTCCCACTGACCTTTATTGACTGACTGGACTTTACCGTTTTTGACTGTTAAACCATCATTAGATAAGAAGTATGGAGGGTCGGCAAAGACCATGTCTATGTTGTTATCTAAATGAGGAATAACTGTTAAGCAGTCACCTTTCAGTAAGTTAAAATCTAAATTAGTACTACTAAAAAACGAATGACTTTCCATGTCTATTCCAGCATATCGGCTAAGAAGTAAAGAAGCTCAGGTAAATTAAATTCTCCCTGTATAAAGCCATACTGCCCGCAATCGTCTGGAATAACAACAGTTTGACCAATAAATCTCTTATCTTCGCTAATGATGCGAAGCATATTTACTAATTCATCTCTCACTACTACAGAGTCTTCAGTATCTAATAATTCATTAGGTGCCGTTGAGTTGAATTCAATATTAATAGTCATATTTTCGATACTTATCATAACTTACTTTCCTCTATGATACTTATTGTATGTAGACTTATTGTATACAAAATATAGCATGAGTCAAACAAAAAAACTAATATGCGTGCCTTATATGAAAGAAAAAGTTCTATGTGATTTCGGTGAAAGAATACGCCAGTTGCGTAAAAAAAATGACTTGAGCCAAGAGCAGCTAGCCGAAAAAACCGGTTTTCATCGCACATATATAGGTATGGTTGAACGTGGTGAGCGTAATCCTGCTTTAGTAAATATCAAAGTTTTTGCAGATAGTTTTGATATCAGCTTGTCGGTATTATTTAATGATAAATCATTTGAAAAAGAGGTTAAGAGTGGCAAAGAAAAATAAATTAGTCATGCCCTTCTTGAAGTGGGTAGGTGGAAAACGCCAACTTATAACTGAGATTGAGCCGTTGCTTCCTAGCCGTATATCTACTTACTACGAGCCATTTTTGGGTGGTGGCGCAATACTTCTGCACATGCAACCAAAAAAAGCAGTGATCAATGATTACAACTCTGAATTAATCAATGTTTACGAAACGATTAGAGATGATGTAGATGCTCTTATTGAACACTTAGCTATTCATGAAAATAACTCCGAGTACTTTTATCGGATAAGAGCTCTAGATAGGCAAGAAGGTTTTGTTGAGTTAACTAAGATAGAGCGTGCATCTCGTGTTATTTATCTAAATAAGACCTGTTTCAACGGACTATATAGAGTCAATAGTTCAGGCGAGTTTAATACACCTTTTGGGCGTTATAAAAACCCTAATATAATCAACGAAACTGTTCTGCAAGCGGTAAGTAATTACTTACAGAATAATGATATTGTATTGCGTAATGGAGATTTTGAGGAAGCTGTTAAGGGAGCACGTAAAGGCTCCTTTGTTTATCTTGATCCACCGTATGATCCTGTTTCGAAAAGCTCAAATTTTACAGGATACGTTCAAGGCGGTTTTGGTGATGATGAACAAGTAAGGCTTAGAGATACTTGTATCAATCTAAATAAAAGGGGTGTTAATTTCCTTTTGTCTAACTCTGCTACTGCCTTTATGAAAGAATTATATAAAGACTTTGAGATAATTGAGGTAGGCGCTAGTAGGAGTATTAACTCTGTGGGGAGTAAAAGAGGTGAGGTTAAAGAGATATTGGTAAGGAATTATTAGCTATGAATAAATCTAAGAACGATCTAGCTTGGGAGAGATTATTCGAAGAAGATAGTCTCTTGGACAAGATAGACGCTGAAGGTGAATTCGTTGTACATTCTAAAAGAATCAACGATTTCAGACAAGCTAGGCTTATGACTAAGTTTGATGCTAGAAAAGACTTACCAGAAATATTCAAAAAGAATAAGCTATCTATTTTGCCAATTAGTAGAGGAGGCTATAAAATTGGAAGATTTGATATGTTCCATAACTTTGAAGATTACGATACTCCTAAAAGATCAGATGTAGTTCTAGAGAAGCAGTTCCCGTCATTTATTGAAACAATAGATCCAAATCTGATTACTACTGAATCATCAGCTATATATTGTGCTGATTTATGTTCAATTTTAACAAGTTTTACAGGTGCGGATGAACTATATAGCACTATAAGCGGTCGAATGGGATCAGGTGATTTTGATTTTAAGATCGAAGAGCCAAACAAGATTTTTGATTTTAAAGTAAGAGGTTCTCAAATAGAAATCGATGCTGGTTACGAAAGTCACGATAGTATTTATCTTATAGAGGCTAAGAACGTGCTTTCAAGAGATTTTGTAGTTAGACAGCTGTATTATCCTTATAGGACTTGGTTAAACAAAGTGTCTACAAAAGATATCAAAAATATCTATCTCACATACTCTAATGGAATATTTTACATTAGAGAATACTTGTTTGAGGATATAAATGACCCTATGTCGATTAGGTTGTTGAGTTCAAGTAGATATTCGATTATAACTAAAGAATTGACATTAGAATATTTGAAAAACTTATTAAATAAAACCCTACCTCAACTCAATAGTCAAGACGCACCTTTCCCTCAAGCAGACGATTTCAATAAGATCGTGAATCTATGTGAAGAGCTCGTAAAAAAATACTCTAGTAATCTAAGTGAAGATATTGATGAGAGTAGTGAAAGAGGTTTTTCTAAGAGAGAAATAGCTGATATTTACGATTTTACTGATAGGCAAGCCGATTACTATGCGAACGCAGCAAGATATTTAGGCTTGGTGTCTATAGATAGAGGGATGGTATATCTTACTGATTTAGGTTTAGAAATAATGCAGTTGCCACTCACTACAAAACAAATTCGGTTTGCAGAACTCATTCTCTCATCTAAACCTTTTTCCAAAGTATTTGATTTATACATAAGTAAAGCAGGTGTACTATCAATTGGAAACGTTCAAGATATTGTTGAAGCTTGTAAAATTGAAAATTTAAATAGAGCTTCTAGCACTTTTTCAAGAAGGTGTCTTACTGTTAAAAGTTGGATAGAGTGGATATTCACTCAAGTTAAGGAAAGCTAAAAGGATAAGTAACAATGAAATACCATTGAAAATCGTACGGTTCAGTGCTAAATTCTAGCAAACATCTGCCTCGCGAGTTGCCATGAGCAAGCCCACACCCAATACACCACCTGAACGTCCCAATAAGTCGCCATCGAATAAGCAAGATGGCACAGTCGAGGAGCGTGTAGACACCACGCTACCGGACGCGCAACCAGTGGTAGATAGGGTGCAAGACACGCCAGCGACCAATGTCTCACTGATCAGTGGCAACAGCAAACCGCGTCAATATAAAGTCAACAATCCCTCATTTTTTATGCAGCGCGGTTATCAAGTATTGCTGGTGCTAGGGCTCATTGCTGCATTTTTCTTAGTCATGGTGTATCAGACCTTGTTTGGTCGTATCGAGCAGCCGCAGCAAATGGTCACGATTGAGCAAGGTCAGACGTATTATGGCCTATTGCCGCAGTGGCAAAATCAAATTCCGCTATTTTCGGCCAGCGTAGCCAAGCTATATATTAAGTCGCAAGTCGATGCGCCTTTGCATGCAGGCATTTATCAATTGCCGGAAAATCCAACCATTGCTGAGGCATTGCAAATATTAGAGCAGGGCGCAAAAGCAGCTATGGTAAAGGTGCAAATCATCGAAGGCAAAACCTCAAAAGACCTCTATCAAGCGCTGCGTGATAATGACAATATCGAAAAAGAAGTGCTGACCGCAGACAGTGATAATGCCAGCATTGCACAAGCGTTAGATTTGGCTGGTATATTGCCAGATAACGTGACCAACAGTAGTGATCCTATCGTCAATCATAATCTTGAAGGGTGGTTTGCGCCCGATACCTATTATTATGGTGAAGGGACGAGCGATAAAAAAGTGCTCACGGACCTATATAAAAGCCAGCAAAAAGCGCTGACTGATGCGTGGGAAAACCGTGCGCCTGACCTACCTTATAATAGCCCTTACGAAGCACTAGTAATGGCATCTATCATCGAAAAAGAAACCAGCGTACCAGAAGAGCGTCCGCTAGTCTCTGCCGTGTTTAGAAATCGCTTGGTTAAAAACATGCGTATGCAGACCGATCCGACCATCATTTATGGTATGGGTAGCCGTTATGATGGTAATATCCGCCGCAAAGACATCGATGAAAAAACGTCTTATAATACCTATCAGATTGATGGCTTACCGCCAACGCCAATCGCGCTGCCATCTGCTGCGTCTATCGAAGCCACCTTGCATCCTGCCGATAGCGACGCCCTTTACTTTGTGGCAACTGGTAACGGCGGACACAAATTTACCAATAGCTTGGCTGAGCACAACCAAGCGGTAAAAGACTATCTGAGCGTCATGCGCGAGAAAAAATCTCAAACACCGCCGCAATAAAGCACTTCTTTATCTCTTATAAAACGTATCGTTTATTGAGCGCTATAATCTAACGATAGCGCTCACCGATGACATAAGGTCATATCATGTCAGTATCTATACAGACCAACGCGCCATCCGCACAAACGAGTACAGCATCGTCCACGCTACCGGAATCAAATGCTTCACAAACGACGACCGCACCTATTGCAGGGCGGTTTATTAGTTTTGAAGGAACGGAAGGCGTCGGGAAAACCACGGCGATTGAACAGCTATGCTTGCAACTAGAGAAAAACGGTATTCACTACCTTCGTACGCGCGAGCCGGGTGGTAGTCCGTTTGCTGAGCGACTGCGCGATATATTGCTAGATCCTGCAACTGAAATTGAGGATGATACAGAGCTTTTATTATTATTTGCAGCACGCTGTGATCATATGCAGCAAGTCATCCTGCCTGCGCTACAACGTGGCACATGGGTTATTTGTGACAGGTTTACGGACTCTACTATTGCGTATCAGGGTTTTGGACGCGGACATGGCGATAAAGCGATGCTGACCAAAATTGAGACGCTGATCGAGCAGTTTGTGACGCAGTTGCCTGAGCTGACTTTATGGCTTGATTTACCTGTAGCAGAGGGCATGGCACGCGCCAATAAGCGCAGCGCAGCAGATCGCTTTGAGCAGCAGGCAATGGCGTTTTTTACTTGGGTACATACCGGTTTTAGTCAACTTGCAAGCTCGCATCCTGAACGTATCCAGCGTATCGATGCGTCAGGCAGTACTGATGAGGTGAGCGCGCGAATATGGCAGGCAGTCGTAGACAGATTTGATGTTGAATAATCATATTTGAGTGAGCATGTTTATCTTGTAAGTAGATTTAATAATCAAGCAGATATGATAAAAATAAAAAGCCCCAGCATGTTGAACTGACCCCCGAAACTTGGACGGTTTAGTTTATACCAAGGACTGAGTTCTGTACTGCACAGGGCTCAGTCCTTTTAGTTTGAGTTGAATACGCTCATTATTGTAATAATGCATATACTCATGAA